>JAJDAI010000364.1 GCA_029261955.1 Deltaproteobacteria bacterium
AACCTGGCGGGCCAGCTCCATGGCGACGAGCACGTCCTTCTGCGCGAAGGCGCCGGGCCGCGTGTCTCCGAAGGTGAAGGCCCCCAGCGGCTGGCCGTCTGACAGCAGGGGCACCCGCAGGGACGAGCGCATGCCGCGCTCCACCTGGCGCTGCTGGGCGGGGGCGAGCGCCTCGGCCTGGCTGGCGTCGGTGAGCAGCTGCACCCGGCCTTCGCAGAGCTCCGCGACGTCGCCGTGCTCCTCGGGGCTCATGGGCCGCGGGACCATGCCGTCGGGGCCGTACTCGTAGAGGCAGACGGGCCCCTCCGGCGCCTCGAACAAGGACACGGAGACGAAGTCGCAGGCGATCGGCGGCGGCTGGTCGAGCACCGCGACGACCGCCTGTTCGGGGCTCCGCGAGCGGAGGATGCCGCGGGCGACCTCGTACAGGACTCGGCGATCGGTGATGTCGCGACCGACCCCGTGGATCTCGGCGGAGCCGGGGTCGCGCGCGAAGCTGAAGCCGAGCCAGCGGGACCGTCCGCCCGCGCCCACGAAGCGGGCCTCGAGGCGGGCGCGGCGGGCGCCGAAGCGCAGGCTGGACAGGTGGGCCTCGACCACCTCGCGGTCTCCGCCGTGCACGAGCTCCGCGAGGGCCGTGCCGACGAGGTCAGCGGGCTCGATGCCGAGCAGGCGACGCCACGAGGGGTTGGCGAGCCGGATCTGGCCTTCGGTGTCGAGAATGCACAACAGATCGCGGGCGGCCGAGAAGAACCGAGCGTGCGCTGACTCGTCGGGATCGCCACTCACCACGGGATCCTCGGGCCGGGGCCCCGAATCTGTCAACGCGTGAGCACCAGCACGATGATGGTTATCGGAAGAATTCCAACGAGGTTCAGCCACACGCCGGCCCTCGCCATGCGCGCCTGGCTGATCCCCCCGGAGCCGATCACAATGGCGTTCGGGGCGGTCGCGACGGGCAGCATGAAGGCACAGGAGGCCGCGAGCGTCGCCGGCACCATGAGCAGCAGCGGATCGGTGCCGGTTCGCTGAGCCAGAGAGGCCAGCACGGGCAGCATGAGCGCGGTCGTCGCCGTGTTGCTGGTGATCTCGGTCAGGAAGGTCACGCTCAGGCAGAGCCCGGCGACCATCAGGGGCACCGGCAGGTCCACGAGGAATTCGAGCTGCCCGCCCAGCCAGATCGTCAGCCCCGAGGCCTTGAAGCCCGCCGACAGCGCGATCCCGCCGCCGAAGAGCAGGAGCAGGCCCCAGGGCACGCCGCGCGCATCCTCCCACTCCAGCAGGCGGGTGGGCTTCTCCGGTCCGGCGAAGCTGGGCATCACGAAGAAGACGACCACCATGAAGGCCGCGATGGTCGAGTCGTGCACCGCCGGCGGCAGGCCGAGCTTCGTGCGGAAGATCCACAGGAACGCGGTGATCGAGAATCCGATCGCCACCAGCAGCTCCGGCTTCGACAGACGCCCCAGCCGGTCGAGCCAGGAGCGCAGCATCGCGGTCTCGCCCAGCTTGTAGCCCCGCGGCACGGGCACCAGCACCGTCCACAGCATCCCCCAGGTCAGCACGAGCATCGCGAAGGCGACCGGCACGCCGAAGCGCATCCAGGCCAGCGCGTCGATCTCGCGGCCGTCGGGGAAGGACGCGCCGTACTCCTGCATGAAGAGCAGGTTGGGCGGGGTGCCGACGTGCGTGGCCATGCCGCCGACGGACGCAGACCAGGCGAGGCCAAGCAGCATGGCAGCCGAGAAGCGCTCGTTGGCCTCGTCGTCGTCGTTCATGTCCCGGGTGGTCGTGATGAGCGCCAGAACGATGGGCAGCATCATCAGCGTCGTCGCCGTGTTGCTGATCCACATCGACAGCAGGGCGGTGATCCCCATGACGCCGGCGCCCAGCGAGCGCGGCCCTCGGCCCACCGAGAGCAGCAGCTTCAGCGCGACCCGCCGATGCAGGTTCCACTTCTCCACCGCCTGGGCCAGCAGGAAGCCGCACAGCAGCAGCAGCACCATGCGGTGCGCGTAGGGCGTCGCGACGGCCTTGCTGTCCATGATCCCGAGCAGCGGGAAGACCGCGAGCGGCACCAGCGCGGGCACGGCCAGAGGCAGCCCCGAGCCGATCCACCACCAGGCCATCAGCCAGGCGCAGCCCAGGGTCCGCAGCCCGGAGACGCTGAGCCCCTCCGGCAGCGAGCCGGGATCCAGGCTCCAGGCGACCGCGCCCAGCAGGCCGGCCGCCCCGACGAGCAGGACCCAGGTGCGCAGGTCCTGCTTCATCAGCCGGGCGTGAGCTTCAGGATGCGCCCGATGGAGTGGTCGAGCACGTACAGCTCACCGAACTCGTCCTCGCCGAAGGAGCTGACGAAGCTGTTCGTCTGCTCGATGTAGACGGGGCCTTCCGTCGCGACGCTGCCGTCCCAGTTCAGGCTGAAGAGCGGGGAGTTGAAGTAGTTGTAGTCGCTGTAGAAGTAGACGCCGTGCAGGTCCGGCATCGCACAGCCCCGGTAGGCGAAGCCGCCGGTGATCGAGATCCCGATCCCTCGGCCGTAGGTCCAGACCGGCGGGTCGAAGGCGCTCAGGTCGCAGTTGGACGAGTAGCAGATCTCCCCCTCGACCTCGGACCAGCCGTAGTTGCCGCCCTTCTCGATGACGTTGATCTCCTCGCGGTCGCTCTGGCCGACGTCCGCCAGCCACAGCTCCCCGGTCACCCGGTCGAAGCTGAAGCGCCAGGGGTTGCGCAGGCCCCAGGCCCAGGTCTCGGGTCGGTGGGCGGCGTCGTCCACGAAGGGGTTGTCCGAGGGGATGGCGTAGGGCGCGTCCCCGTCGATGTCGATGCGCAGCAGCTTCGCCAGGAAGGTGTCGGGGTTCTGCCCGTTGCCGTAGGTGTCGCCGGCTCCGCCGCCATCCCCGAGGGCGATGTAGAGGTAGCCATCGGGCCCGAACGCGAGCTGCCCGCCGTTGTGGTTCGCCGCCGGCTGCTCCTGCGTGAGCAGCACGATCTCGGACTCGGGGTCCGGCGTGTCGCTCAGCGGGTCGCCCGTCACACGGAACTGGCTCACGGTGGTCGTGCCCGCCGGGGCCGGGTTCGTGTAGTAGACGAAGAGGCGGCCGTTGTTGGCGAAGTCCGGGTGGAAGGCCACGCTCAGCAGCCCGCGCTCCTGCAGGTGGTGCACGCGGTCGGAGATGTCCAGGTACTCCGAGACGGTGCCGCCCTGCGTGATCGCCTGGATCCGCCCGCCCTGCTCCACCACGAACACGCGGCGGGTGCCGTCACCAGCGTGAGTCAGGTGCACGGGCGACTCGATGCCGTTCACCCACTCGACCAGCTCCACGGACGTGCCGGAGACGGTCTCGATCCCGTCGCAGAGTTGCGGCTCGGGGGGCGGCTCCTCTTCGGTCGGGCAACCGAACAGGAGGACAAGAAGAAGCAAGCGGTGCATGGCGGGCCTTCTCGAGAAGCTCGAACCGTGAGTCACGCGCTCACGGACAGGACCACACGCCGAGGTCCTGGTCCCGCGCGGCATTCTCGGCCTGGCGAAGCGTCTGCTCGAACGTGCGGTTGTTGTCGAAGAAGAAGGTCTTGGCGTGACCCTCCTCGATCATCTGGTAGTTGAAGGAGTCCTCGAAGGTCGCGCCCTCGGGCGCCTCTCCGGCGTAGACGTAGGCCAGCAGGCGGCCGAACTGATCGGCGTACTCGCCGTCGAAGGTCAGCCAGACCCGCTCACCCTCCAGCAGCTGCTCGGCCCGGGCCGTGGCCTCGGCGGCCCAGCAGTCGGGGCCCCAGGGGTCGTCGAAGTTCATCTCGGGCGTGTTGATGGCGAGCACCCGGATGCTGTCGCCGAAGTCCGTGTCGAGGTGGAAGGTGTCGCCGTCGTTCACGTAGTCGACGATGCCGGTGATGGGCGCGTGGGCGGGCGTCGGGCCCGCGGGCAGCCCGGACGGGTCGAAGGTCGACGCGTCGTCGTCGTCCGAGACGTCGTCGTCATCGTCCACCCCGGGGTGGGGAGAGCAGCCGACGAGCAGGGCAGAGAGAAGAATCCAGCGCACGGTCGCGCAGTGTACCTACCGGTAGCGGAACGTCAGCGGGTACTCGACTTCGGCCCCGTCGGAGCTGGCCGGGAAGCGCCAGCTGGCCAGCTCGCGGACCACGCAGTCGCTCAGATCGGGGTCACCGACCGCGTCGCGGGTCAGGCGGGCGGAGGAGACGCTGCCGTCGGTCTCGACGTTCCAGGCCAAACCCATGCGGCCGAAGACGTAGTCCCCCTGCTTCAGCGAGCGCTCGTAGCAGGCCCGCACCCGGGGGAGCTGGCGGTCGATGGAGCGGCGGATCTGGTCGCGGCCCAGCTCGCCCAGACCGGGGCGCGCGGCGACGCTGGGGGCGATGGCGCGCCGGACGCGCTGCTGGTAGCGGGCGGCGTCGAGGTCGGCGCTGGCGACCTTCGCGGCCTTCTCACGGTGGGCGTGCCCCGCGCGGCCCTCTGCGTCGGCGGTCTCGAAGGTCCCGAGGCCCCCGAGCGAAGCCAGATCCGACAGGCCGAAGCGCGGCACGTAGGGCTGGCTCTGGGCGACGGTGGCGCTCAGGGCGGCGGCGCCCCGGGTGATGCCGTAGTTGCTGGGATTCCAGACACCGTCGGGGCCGAGCCAGCTGATGGACTGCGCGGGGCCCATGGTGACGGTGCCGTTCGGCGTCGGGGGCGGGGTCATGGCGACAGCAGCGGCGAGGACCAGGGCGCAGGCGCCGGTGGTGACCAGGGCGAAACGGGACATGGCAGCCTCCTGTGGCGACCTCGCTCAGTGCGCGGTCACGAACAGGTATTGCGAGGGCTGTGCCAGGGCCGGATCGACAGAGGACCCAATGACTGTGGGCGTTCTCTGGATCCAGACCGGCTCTGTTCCGGCGTCCGCGGACGTCCGCTCAGCGTCCGGCGGGGGCGCCCCTCAGGATCCGCCGGGGACCATCTTCAGGATCCGGCCGCCGCCGTGATCCGCCAGGTAGAGCTCGCCCTGCTCGTCTTCGCCGAAGGACGCGATCACGCCTCCGACCCCGCTCATCGAGGCCGGGCCGGTCGACGCGGTGCTGCCGTCCCAGCTGATCGAGATGAGCGGCGAGTCGAAGTAGTTGTAGTCGCTGAGGAAGTAGACGCCGTGCAGGTCGGGCATGGCGCAGCCGCGGTAGACGTAGCCGCCCGTGATCGAGATGCCCGTGCCGTGGCTGTACTCGTAGACGGGGGCCTCGAAGCTCGACGGGTCGCAGTTGGACGCGAAGCAGGTCGACGCCTCGACCTCGGGCCAGCCGTAGTTGGCGCCGGCGACGCCGATGTCGACCTCTTCCCAGTTGTTCTGACCGACGTCCGCGATCCACATCTCGCCGGTCTCCCGGTCGAAGCTGAAGCGCCAGGGGTTGCGCAGGCCCCAGGCCCAGGTCTCGGGCCGGTGGTTGCCCACGTCGATGAAGGGGTTGTCCGAGGGGATGCTGTAGGGCGAGCCGCTGTCGACGTTGATGCGCAGGATCTTCGCCAGGAAGGTGTCCTGCCGCTGGCCGTTGCCGTAGGTGTCGCCGCCGCCGCCGCCGTCCCCGAGCCCGATGTAGAGGTAGCCGTCGGGCCCGAAGGCGATCTGGCCGCCGTTGTGGTTGCCCGCGGGCTGGTCAGCCGTGAGCAGGATGGTCTCGCTGCTCGGGTCCGGAGCGTCGGACGCCGGGTCGCCAGTCACGCGGAACTCGCTGATGACCGTGTTCTCGGCGCCGTTGTTGTAGTGCACGAAGAAGCGGCCGTTGTCCGCGAAGTCCGGGTGGAAGGCGACGCTCAGCAGGCCCAGCTCGAAGTAGTTGGTGACCTGGGAGCGCAGGTCGAGCCAGAGCGTCGAGGAGCCCGACTCGTCCACCGCCATCAGGCGCCCGCCCTGCTCGGTCACGAAGATCCGGCCCGAGCCATCGCCCGCGTGGGTGATGTCCGTGGGGCTGCTGAAGCCGGTGGCGAAAGTCTGGACGGACACGCTGGTCCCGGAGACCGGGTCGATGCCGCCGCAGTCCCCGGTCGCGTCGTCGTCGTTGGCCGCGTCGTCGTCGTCAGCCGCGTCGTCGTCGTCGGAGCTGTCGTCGTCGTCACTGCCTCCCAGGCCTCCGCGCGCATTGCAGGCGGTGAGGGGGAGGACGAGCAGGCACAGGAACGCAAATCGGCTCATGGAGGGGACTCCGGTCGCGGGGGACGTCAGGACTTGTCTGGAGGGGTCGGGCTCGCGTTGCGGGCTTCGCGCTGGCGGCGGGCCTCGACGGCGCTGAGGGCACGGCGGGGGGGGTCGGGCACGAGTTCGGCGGGCTCGGGCGGGGCGGGCGCGGCGGGGGCGGGCTTGGCGGAACCGGAGCCGCGTTCTTCCTTCAGGGCTGCCTCGCGCTGGCGGCGCACCTGCGCCGCGGAGGGGGCGCCCAGGCCACGGCGGCGAGCTTCCGCCTTGGACACCGGGCCCTCCGGCTCGTCGCTCGCACCGGCCAGCAGGGCGGGCTTCAGCCCGGCGACCTCACGGCCCATCTTCTGGTACTCACGCCTCACGGCGTGAGCCAGCATCGGGCGCGTGATCTTCCGCTCCTCGGTGCCCGCCGCGGACACCGCCGCCGCCACCGCCACGTTCCAGATGTTCGCGCCCGCGAGCTTGAACTCCGCGGCCAGGGCCTCGATGGGGATGTCGTCGGCCAGGGGGAACTGCTCGGTCAGCACCCGCTCCCAGATGCGCACCCGCTCGTTCGCCTCGGGGAAGGGGAAGTCGAGCACGTAGGTGAAGCGGCGCAGGAAGGCCTCGTCGATGTTCCGCTTGATGTTGCTCGTCAGGATGGCGACGCCGTCGAAGGCCTCGAGTCGCTGGAGCAGGTAGGAGACCTCGAGGTTCGCGAAGCGGTCCTGGGCGCCTTTCACCTCGGCGCGCTTGCCGAACAGCGCGTCCGCTTCGTCGAAGAGCAGCACGCAGGGCGCCTCCTCGGCCGCGGAGAAGAGCCGGCCCAGCTGCTTCTCGGTCTCGCCCACGTACTTGCTGACGACGCTGGCGAGGTCGACGCGGAAGAGCGGGTAGCCGAGCGTGTGGGCCAGGACCTCCGCCGACAGCGACTTGCCGGTGCCGGGCGGGCCCGCGAACAGCGCCTTGATGCCGCGCTCACCGGGGCGCACGCGCGCCTCGCCGAGGGCCTCGAGCACCTGCTCGCGGCGCTCCACCTGCGCGAGGATCTCCAGGAGCATGCGGTGGGTGTCGGGCGGCAGCACCAGGTCGTCCCATCCGCGGCGCACGGGCGAGCGCACCGCGAGCGGGCCGGGGTCGGGCAGGAAGGCGTCAGCGCAGGAGGCGAGGATGTCGTCGGCGGAGGGCTGCGACGCACCGTGAGTGGCGGCGCGGTCCGCGGCGAGCTCCAGCACCTGGTCGATCTGGCCGGGCGTGAAGCGGTAGCGGCGGGCGAGCACGTCGGGGTCGAGGGCGTCCCAGGTGTGAGCTTCCGAAGAGGACTCACGCAGGCCAGCGAGCGCTCGCTGCCAGGCCGCGCGGCGCTCCCGGAGAGGCAGGCCCGGCAGGTCCAGGGTCAGGTGCCGCCGGCCTTCGCCCAGCGGGTCCGAGGAGGCGTTCGCCTGGAGCAGCAGGGGGCGACGGGAGCCCCGCGTGGCGAGCAGCAGGGGCGCGAGCGGGTCCCGGTCGTCGTCCTTCGGCGCGTCGAGCACCAGCAGCACGGCGCGCTGCAGGCGGGCCTCGCGGGCCAGGGCGGTGGCGGTGGACTCGGCCTGGATGCCCAGGCGCTCCGCAGCGGCGAGGTCGGCCACCAGCAGGGGTGAGCCCAGGCGGCGGGCGGTGTCCCGGGCGGCCTCGAAGAGGTCCCGGCGGGAGCGGGCCTTCAGTCGGATGACGGGGTCGCGGGCGTCGGCCAGGGCCGAGAGCAGGCCCTCGACCGCGTTCGCGACGCCGGGCCGAGCGGGGGTCAGCGCGTCGCCGGACTCCAGGCGGGCCCAGGGGTGCAGGTCGGGATCGGCCAGCTCGCCCTGCATCAGCCAGCGCGCGATGCGGGGAGCGACCTGCATCCGGCGCACCTGCATCGGCACGTCGTCGTCTGCGAGCAGGATGAGGCGGTGGCGCAGCAGCGGCCCGTCGGGCCCGAGTCGGGCGGCCAGCTCCAGGCGACCGGCGCGCTGGTCCCGCAGCAGGCGCAGCGCCAGCGACGGCGTCAGGTTCTGGGCTCCGAAGTCGTCCTGCAGGTAGCCGAAGAGGCGCAGGTAGCGGGCGTTGACCTCGGGCGCGAGGGCGAGGAGCAGCAGGTCGAGGTCGTCGGTGCTCAGGTCGAAGGACGCGGCGAGCCAGGCGAGCGGGCCCTCCTGGGCGGCCTCGGCCGCTTCGGCGCGCCGGGCAGCGAGCAGGGTGCGGAGCTCATCGAGCTGTTCGTCTTCGATGCGGAAGGGGCCGACGTCGAGCAGATCACCGAGGATCTCGTCGACCTCCGCCTCGCCGATGTAGGCGCCCCAGGGGGCGTCCTTGCCCAGGGCCCGCCCACGCGCGCGAACGCGATGGACCTCGCAGAAGATCGCGAGATCCACCCAGGAGAGCGCCGTCAGCAGGGACTCGGGGGCGGGCACGGAGCGCAGTGTACCCGGAGGATTCGGCCGCGGACTCGGGCGCTTCAGCCCTGCCAGTCGGCCAGCAGCTTCGGCAGGTCCGGCTCGCCGTCCATGTAGGGGGCGGTCGTCATGCGACCGACCTGGCCGATGCCGCGCACCATGATCTTGCCGTTGTCGGGGTAGGTGCAGACCTCGTCGGGGTCGAAGGCGCCGATCGCCAGGTAGACGAAGTCCTCGTCGAAGGGGTTGGCCAGCTGGTGGGCGACGCCCGTGCCCGCGGGGCAGGAGATGCAGTCCCCGGGGCCGACTTCGCGCAGCGGCTCCTCGCCGTAGCGAAAGACGCCGCGCCCGCTGAGCACGAAGAAGGCCTCGTCCTCCTTGCGGTGGGCGTGGAAGGGAACCGCGGCGTGGCCGGGCGGCACGCGCATGCGGTTGATGCCCAGGGAGCCACCGCCGGGCCGCATCGAGGGGGTCATCGGGGTGAAGGCGGCACCCCAGTGATCGCCCATGAGGCGCTCGATCTCGGGCTGGTTGTCGGCGTTGACGATCTGGGGAGGGGTGTCGCTCATGGCGGCGGATGTTAGCGCCCCAACCGCTCCACCAACCAGGTCCGAAAGGCGGCGCGCTCCTCCTCCCCGTCGGCCAGGCCCAAGACCTGGCGGAGCCGGGCTCCGAAGACGGCGTCCCCAAAGAGCGCGGCGCCCACCAGCAGCAGGTCGAAGCGGTCTTCGGCGGGGGAGTCCGAGGCCAGGTCGACGCCCTCGAAGAGCGAGTCCGGCAGGCCCTGCTCGGACAGCAGCAGCCAGGCGCCCAGGCGGGCGTTGCCGCGCTTGCGGGCCACGTCGTCCACCAGCTCCACGAAGTCCTGCGGTTCGGCCTCGCCCTGCGCGGCCACCAGGGTCGCGAGGTCGCCGAAGAGGCCGGTCCAGGCCCCCTCCACCACCGCGCGCAGCAGGCCGTCCCGGCTTCCGAAGTGGTGCAGCACCGCCTGCCGGCTGATCCCCACGTCCGCGGCCACGTCGTCCAGGCGCAGGGCGGTGGGGCCGGACTGCCTCAGCCGCAGCTGGGCGGCCTGCAGGATGTCGGCTCGGGTCTCGTGGGCTGGGCGGCGGCGACGCATCGCTTGCCACCCTAGCGGGGATCGGCTACTTACTTCCTCGTAAGTAAGGAGATCGTGATGCGCACAGCGACCCAGTGGTTCGAACTGTACGGCGAGAGCCACCAGAATCCCCGCAACAAGACCATCCACTGGCTGGCGATCCCGGTGATCGTCGTGGTGACGCTGGGCCTGGTGCAGGCGATCCCCCACCCCTTCGGCGGCGGCGCGGAGGCGGCCCTGAACTGGGCGAGCGTGGCGGTCGGGCTGTCGACGGCCTTCTACTTCCGGCTCTCGTGGACGATCGGGCTGGGCATGCTCGTCATCGGGGCCTCGGCCGTGGCGATCAACGCGGCCATCGCGGCTGCGGGCCTGCCCCTGGCGACCGTGTGCATCACGGCCTTCGTCCTGGCGTGGGTCGCGCAGTTCATCGGCCACAAGATCGAAGGGAAGAAGCCGTCCTTCTTCCAGGATCTGCAGTTCCTGCTCATCGGGCCCGCCTGGCTGCTGCAGTTCGTCTACCAGCGGGCCGGCGTGCCGGTGGAGACCTGGCATCACGCGCTCCGCTCCGAGGGCTAGGACCCGGGCATTCGGCGCCGATGGACAGGCCCTGGCGCCTGCGCCAAGCTCGCGGGCGATGAGGGGATCGCTGCTCGCACTGCTGTTGCTGCTCATGGGCTGCCCGGATGACACCGGGGACGTGCCCACCGACGACGACGACATCAGCGCGGACGACGACGACACCGCCCCCGACGACG
>JAJDAI010000365.1 GCA_029261955.1 Deltaproteobacteria bacterium
TACAACGGTGGACCGCGCGGCGGCGGCCGGCTCTGTGGCGGCGAGGAGTGCCTGCGGGACACGCAGAACGTCACCTCGGGCACGCGCATGGAGATCGGCTGCCACCACGCCGAGATGAACGTCGTCTGCAACTGCGCGGCCAGCGGCGTCTCCACCCAGGGCGCCTGGATCATCGTCACCGGTGAGCCCTGCATGATGTGCAGCAAGCTCATCCACCACGCCGGCATCCAGCGCGTCTACGTCGTCTCCGGCGGCTACGCGGGTGAGAACGGGCTGGGCTACCTCGAGCGCCACGGCGTGGAGGTCGTCCGCACCGAAGGTCCCAAGGATCCCCGCCTGAAACTGTAGACAGGGGGGGCGATCACCCCTTTTTTTGACGCTCGGGGGACGGCGGCTATAGTGCGCCGCACTTCGGAGCCGGGACTCTTGAAACCCTGGCTTTTCCCCGGTTTTCCCGGCCTCTGCGAAGGCCTTCGATCGACAGGCGAGATCACCTCATGCCCCAGAACTACTTCTTCACGTCGGAGTCGGTGACCGAGGGTCACCCCGACAAGATGTGCGACGTCGTCTCCGACACCATCCTCGATGCCTGCCTCGAGCAGGACCCGAAGAGCCGCGTGGCCTGCGAGACGTCGACCAAGACCGGCCTCGTGCTGGTCGCGGGCGAGATCACCACCAAGGCCGTGCTCAACGTGCCCTCGCTGGTGCGCCAGGCCGTCATCGACATCGGCTACGACCACAGCGACAAGGGCTTCGACGGCGCCACCTGCGCGGTGCTGAACGCCATCGAGACCCAGAGCCCGGACATCTCCCAGGGCGTCACCGCCGGCGAGGGCCTGCACGCGGAGCAGGGCGCGGGCGACCAGGGAATGATGTTCGGCTACGCCATCGACGAGACGCCGGAGTACATGCCGGCGACCATCTGGTGGGCCCACCGCCTGACGGAGGCCCTGACGGCTGCGCGCCGCGACGGCCGCCTCCCGCACCTGCGCCCCGACGGCAAGAGCCAGGTCACCATCGAGTACGAGAACGGCAAGGCGAAGCGCATCGACGCCGTCGTGCTCAGCTCGCAGCACGCCGAGGACATCAGCCACGAGGAGCTGGTCGCCGGCATCAAGCAGGAGGTCGTCTTCAAGACCCTCCCCGCCGAGCTGCTCGACGAGAACACGAAGTACTACATCAACCCGACCGGCCGCTTCGTGGTCGGTGGCCCCATGGGCGACGCGGGCCTGACGGGCCGCAAGATCATCGTCGACACCTACGGCGGCCACGGTGCCCACGGTGGCGGCGCCTTCTCGGGCAAGGACCCCTCCAAGGTCGACCGCTCCGCGGCCTACCTGACCCGCTACGTCGCCAAGAACATCGTCGCGGCCGGACTGGCCGAGCGCGCCCTGGTGCAGGTGGCCTACGCCATCGGCGTCGCGGACCCGATGAACGTCTTCGTGGACACCTACGGGACCGGCAAGGTGGACGACGAGAAGATCGCCAACGCCTGCCGCGAGATCTTCCCCTGGAAGCCCGCGGGCCTCATCGAGCACCTCGGCCTGCTGAAGCCCGGCTACAAGACCACCGCGGCCTACGGCCACTTCGGTCGCACCGGCGAGCGCTTCACCTGGGAGAAGATCGACAAGGTCGACGCCCTGCGCAACATGCTGCTCTAGCAGCCTGCCCGCTCGAAGCTCCGCACGGCGGGGGTCCCTCTCAGAGGGGCTCCCGCCGTGCCCCTTGGGGCCGATTGACGAGGTCTTGTCGCGCCTTTACAGTGCGCGCCCACGCGCGGGGAAGGCCCCTTCGTCCGCGTGGTCTCAACCTCGATCGCGCGACCCTCGGAGCCCCCCCACATGGCCGAGTTCACGAAGTACCCCGCCCCCACTGCAGGCGAAGCCGTCACCCTCACCGACGGCCAGCTCAACGTGCCCAACAACCCCATCATCCCCTTCATCGAAGGCGATGGGATTGGCCCCGACATCTGGGCCGCGGCGGTGCGGGTCTTCGATGCCGCAGTCGAGAAGGCCTACGGCGGCGACCGCAAGATCGCCTGGTACGAGGTCTTTGCGGGCGAGAAGGCCAACGAGCTCTGGGGCGAGTGGCTGCCCGAGGACACGCTGACCGCGATCCGTGAGTACAAGATCGGCATCAAGGGCCCCCTGACCACCCCCGTCGGCGGCGGCATCCGCAGCCTCAACGTGGCGCTGCGCCAGAAGCTCGACCTCTACACCTGCGTGCGCCCCGTGCGCTGGTTCGAGGGTGTGCCGTCCCCCGTCAAGGAGCCCGGCCTCGTCGACATGGTGATCTACCGGGAGAACTCGGAAGACATCTACGCCGGCATCGAGTGGGCCGCCGGCACGCCCGAAGTCAAGAAGGTCATCGCCTTCCTGCAGGACGAGATGGGGGTCAGCAAGATCCGCTTCCCGGCCACCTCGGGCATCGGCGTGAAGCCGGTCAGCGAGGAAGGCACGAAGCGCCTCGTCCGCGCCGCCATGGACTACGCCTTCGCCCAGAAGCGCAAGAGCGTCACGCTCGTGCACAAGGGCAACATCATGAAGTTCACCGAGGGTGCCTTCAAGGACTGGGGCTACGAGGTAGCGCGCGACGAGTTCAACGGCGAGCTGCTCGACGGCGGCCCCTGGACGGTCTGCAAGAAGGAGGGCCACGAGGTGCTGGTCAAGGACGTCATCGCCGACGCGATGCTCCAGCAGATCCTGCTCCGCCCCGCCGAGTACGACGTCATCGCGACGCTCAACCTCAACGGCGACTACATCTCCGACGCCCTCGCGGCGATGGTCGGTGGCATCGGCAGCGCGCCCGGCGCCAACATCAACTACACGACCGGTGAGTCCATCTTCGAGGCCACCCACGGCACCGCGCCGAAGTACGCGGGCCAGGACACGGTCAACCCCAGCTCGGTCATCCTGAGCGGCGTGATGATGTTCGACTACATGGGCTGGGGCGAAGCCGGCAAGCTCATCGTCAACGGCATCGAAGGCGCCATCGCCAAGAAGACCGTGACCTACGACTTCCATCGCCTGATGGACGGCGCCACGAAGCTGTCCTGCAGCGCCTTCGGCGACGCCATCATCGCGAACATGGACTGACACGACCCACCCGCCGCGGCCGGCCCCGCGGCGGGCTGCGGCTCCACGACTCGACTCGAGGAGCCTCACGTGACCACGAAGCGCCCCAAGATTGCCCTCATCGGTGCCGGCCAGATCGGCGGCATCATGGCCCTGCTCGCAGCTCAGAAGGAGCTCGGCGACGTCGTCCTGCTGGACATCCCCCGCGCTGAGGGGACCGCGAAGGGCAAGGCCCTCGACATCTCGCAGGGCAGCCCGGTCGACGGCTACGACGCCAGCGTGACCGGCACGTCCGACTACGCCGACATCGCTGGCGCGGACGTCGTCATCGTCACCGCCGGCGTGCCCCGCAAGCCGGGCATGAGCCGCGACGACCTGATCGGCATCAACCTCAAGATCGTGCGCGACGTGGGCGGCAAGCTGAAGGACGTCGCGCCCGACGCCTTCGTCATCGTCATCACCAACCCGCTCGACGCGATGGTCCTGGCCATGCAGAAGGCCACCGGCTTCCCGACCCACAAGGTCTGCGGCATGGCCGGCGTGCTCGACGGCGCGCGGCTCCGCTTCCTGCTGGCCGACGGCATCGGCTGCGCGGTCAAGGGCGTGCAGGCCATGACCCTGGGTGGCCACGGCGACTCCATGGTCCCGCTGCTCAGCTCGGCGAACGTGGGCGGCGTGCCCGTCACGGAGCTGCTCGAAGCCGACGTGCTGGCCGCGATCGTCAAGCGCACCCGCAAGGCGGGCGGCGAGATCGTGGGCCTGCTGGGCAACGGCTCGGCCTTCTTCTCGCCTGCTGCCTCCGCCATCCGCATGGCCGAGGCCTACCTCAAGGACCAGAAGGCGATGCTCCCCTGCGCGGCGTACCTCAGCGGTGAGTTCGGCTACGACGGCATCTACTTCGGCGTCCCGACCGTCATCGGCGCCGGTGGCATCGAGAAGGTCATCGAGGTCCCGCTGAGCGCGGACGAGAAGACCGCCCTCGACGCCTCTGCGGCTGCCGTCCAGGCGCTCGCCGAGCTGGTCAACAACTCCTAATCCCCCCGGAGCATCGATGAACGTTCACGAGCATCAGGGCAAGGAGATCCTGCGCCGTTTCGGGGTGGCGACGCCCCGCGGCAAGGTCGCCTTCTCCGTTGACGAGGCGGTGGCCGGAGCCGAGGAGCTGGGTGGCGAGGTCTGGGTGGTCAAGGCCCAGATCCACGCCGGCGGCCGCGGCAAGGGCGGCGGCGTCAAGCTGGCCCGCAGCATCGAAGAGGTGCGCGCCCACGCCAACGAGATCCTGGGCATGACCCTGGTGACGCACCAGACCGGCCCCGCCGGCAAGCTGGTGCAGCGGCTCTACGTCGAGGAGGGCTGCGACATCGCGCGTGAGCTCTACGTCGGTGTGCTGCTCGACCGGGCCAACGGCCGCGTCGTGATCATGGCGTCCACCGAGGGCGGCATGGACATCGAGGAGGTCGCGGCGCACTCGCCCGAGAAGATCCACAAGGTGTGGATCGACCCGGCGATCGGCTTCGCTGCCTTCCAGGCGCGACAGCTGGCCTTCGCCCTGGGGCTCACCGACAAGGTGCAGCAGCGCTCCGCGGCGAAGTTCTTCCGCGGGCTCTACGACGCCTACGTGGAGTGCGACTGCTCCATGGCCGAGATCAACCCCCTCGTCGTCACCGGCGCGGGGGACGTGATGGCCCTGGACGCGAAGCTCAACTTCGACAGCAACGCGCTGTACCGGCATCCCGACATCCTGGCGATGCGCGACCTGAGCGAAGAGGACCCGTCCGAGGTCGAGGCCGGCAAGCACGGCCTCAGCTTCATCAAGCTGGACGGCTCCATCGGCTGCCTGGTCAACGGCGCCGGCCTGGCCATGGCCACCATGGACACCATCAAGCTGTACGGCGCCGAGCCGGCCAACTTCCTGGATGTCGGCGGTGGCGCCACGGCGGAGAAGGTCGCTTCGGCCTTTGGCATCATCACGAGCGACCCGGCGGTGAAGGCGATCTTCGTCAACATCTTCGGCGGGATCATGAAGTGCGACGTCATCGCGGAGGGCGTCATCGCGGCGGTCACCACGACCGGCCTCGACGTGCCGCTCATCGTGCGCCTGCAGGGCACGAACGCCGATCGTGGCAAGGCGCTGCTCGCCGAGTCGGGCCTCAACATCATCGCCGTCAACACCATGGCTGAGGGCGCGGAAGCGGCCGTGGCCGCGACGAAGGGCTGAGTCCATGTCGATTCTCGTCAACAAGGACACCCGCCTGCTCGTCCAGGGCATCACGGGCAAGCACGGCAGCTTCCACACCGGCCAGGCCATCGAGTACGGCACGAACGTCGTCGGCGGCGTGGTGCCCGGCAAGGGCGGCACGAAGAGCAGCCACGGGGTGCCGATCTTCAACACGGTCCGCGAGGCCATGGCGGCGACCGGCGCCAACGCCACCTCCATCTACGTGCCGCCGCCCTTCGCAGCGGACGCGATCCTGGAGGCCATCGACGCCGAGGTGCCGGTGATCATCACGATCACCGAGGGCATCCCGGTGCGGGACATGGTCCCGGTGCAGAAGGCCCTGGAGGCGAGCAACAGCCGCCTCGTCGGCCCCAACTGCCCCGGCGTCATCACGCCCGGCGAGTGCAAGATCGGGATCATGCCCGGCCACATCCACCTGCCCGGCAAGATCGGCGTTCTCTCCCGTTCGGGCACGCTGACCTACGAAGCCGTGGGCCAGCTGACTGCGCTGAACATCGGCCAGTCGACCTGCGTGGGCATCGGCGGCGACCCGATCATCGGCACGAAGTTCGTCGACGTGGTGAAGCTGTTCGGGGAAGACCCGGACACCATCGGCTTCATCATGATCGGCGAGATCGGCGGCTCGGCGGAGGAGGAAGGCGCGGCCTGGATCAAGGCCAACCTGGGCACCTCGAAGCCGATCGTCGGCTTCATCGCCGGCCAGACGGCGCCTCCGGGACGTCGCATGGGCCACGCGGGCGCCATCGTGTCCGGCGGTCAGGGAACCGCCCAGGGCAAGATGGACGCCATGACCGACGCCGGCATCACCGTCGTGCAGTCCCCGTCGGACATGGGCACCGCCATGGTCCGCCTGCTCGAAGAGCGCGGCCTGCTGGCGGAAGCCCGAGCCTGAGCTAGACCCCCGTTCCTTCAACCCCCACGCGGCCCGGGATCGACCCGGGTTCGCGGACTGATCCACCTGGAGAGACCCCCATGGCCATCGAGCGCACCCTTTCGATGATCAAGCCCGACGCCGTCGCCGCTGGCAACGCCGGCGCCATCCTGCAGCACTTCGAGGACAACGGCCTTCGCGTCGTCGCCTGCCGGAAGACGCAGCTGACCCAGGCGCAGGCCGAGGCCTTCTACGCCGTGCACGCCGGCCGCCCCTTCTACGGCGAGCTCGTCGAGTTCATGACCGAGGGCCCGATCTTCGCCCAGGTCCTCGAGGGCGAGAACGCCGTCAAGGCCCACCGCGACGTGATGGGCGCGACCAACCCCAAGGACGCCGCCGACGGAACCATCCGCAAGCTCTACGCGGAGTCCATCGGCCGCAACGCCTGCCACGGCAGCGACAGCGCCGAGAACGCGGCCATTGAAATCGCGTTCTTCTTCGCGGCTTCCGACCTGCTCTGAGCTGCAGAACGTCTGACTGAGGCCCGGCTCCCCTGATCGGGGGGGCTGGGCTTCGTCGTTCTGCCTTGGAAGAGAACCCCTCGCGGGGCTCGCCCTAGAGCGATTCCTTGAAGCCGCGGCTGGGCTTGAACCGCACCGCACGCCCTTCAGGGATGTCGATGACCGCGCCAGTCTGCGGGTTGCGCCCCTGTCGGGCCGCACGGGTGGCGACCTCGAAGGTGCCCAGGCCGCTGATGGTGACGCGCTCGCCGTCTCGAAGGGCCTTCTTGAGGCCTGCGAGCATGGCATTGACAGCTCGTGCGGTGTCGGACCGGGTCAGGCCGGACGCGTCCGCAGCAGCAGAGATCAACTCGTTCTTGGTCATCTTGACCGCCTCCGGGTGGTTAGTCGGCCGGATTGTTGGTTCAGGGCCTTCGACCTGTCAACTGGGACTTGCCATTTCTGCTTTTCTTTCAGGTACTTGACCCAGATCACTCGTCCCCTCTGTCCCGTGGGACAGAGGCGACCGATCGCCGCGGGTGACTTGACCTGGGAGCGCGACAGAGCTATCAACTTCGGCCGACGCGGGCGTTTAACTCAGCGGTAGAGTGCTACCTTCACACGGTAGAAGCCACTGGTTCAAACCCAGTAACGCCCACCATCTCGAAGCCCCTCCGGAGTCCCCGGGGGGGCTTCGTCCGTTCTGGCCGGACTCGTGTAGTTTCGAGCCGAATCTGAAGGGAAGGGGCAGGGCATGGCTGAGAGATCGCAACCCGTCGGCCCCCTGCTCTGGTGCCTGGCGGCGGCCGTGCTCTTCGGCGCGTCCACGCCCGTGGCCAAGATCCTGGTCGGCAGCACCAGCCCCTTCCTCCTGGCCGGGCTGCTCTACCTGGGAGCGGCTGCCGCGGTGCTGCCCTTCTCCTTCTCCGGCGGCTCCCCTGCGCGCCGCTGGCAGGGTCAGAACCTGCGCTACCTCGCGGGCGCGGTGCTCTTCGGGGGCGTGCTCGGTCCGGTGCTGCTCATGGCTTCGCTGCGCCTCGCGGCGGCCTCGTCCGTGTCCCTGTGGCTCAACCTCGAATCGGTGGGCACCGCGGTGCTGGCCTGGGCCTTCTTCCGGGAGCACCTGGACCGGCGGACCTGGGCCGCGGTGGTGCTGGTCTGCGCCGCGGGCCTCGTCCTCGCCTGGCCGTTCTCGGCGGGCTTGGGCCTCGCGGGGATCTTCGCGGCGCTCGCCTGCCTGTGCTGGGGGCTCGACAACAACGTGACCTCGCTGATCGACGGGTTCACGCCGGCGCAGTCCACGGCGGTCAAGGGCCTGGTGGCCGGCCTCGTGAACCTGGGCGTCGGGCTGGTGCTGGCCTCGCCCGAGGAGCTGCCCGTCAAGGGCGAGGTGCTGGTCGCGCTGCTGGCCGGCGGCCTGGGCTACGGGGCCTCACTGGTGCTGTACGTGAAGGGGGCCCAGCGGCTCGGAGCGACGCGATCCCAGCTGGTCTTCGCGACGGCACCCTTCGTCGGCGTGCTGCTCGCCTGGCTGGCCTTGGGGGAGCCGGTGCTGGGCACGCAGCTGCTCGCCGGTGGCCTGATGCTGGCGGGGATCGGCCTGATGCTGAGCTCGAAGCACGGCCACGAGCACGCGCACGTCGCCATGACCCACACCCACAGCCACCGGCACGACGACGGGCACCACGGGCACCAGCACGAGGGCCTGCCGCCGGGCGCCGAGCACACGCATGAGCACGCGCACGAGGCCGCGAACCACGCGCACCCTCATGAGCCTGACCTGCACCACCGCCACGAGCACTGAGGAGCGGCTCAGGCCCCCACAGCGTTGATGTCGGCACCCTCCAGGATCGTCCGCTCGTCGCCGTCCCTCGCCACGTGGATCAGCGCCCGCCCCAGGATGACCGAGGTGGTCACGTAGGCCGGCAGGAGCGCCCTCAGCAGGGGCAGGCTCCAGCCGAGCACCGCGTACATGACCCGGTAGGAGGTCACGCCGGAGCGCACGCCCTTGAGCGGCTGGATCCCCGCCGGCCGGAACATGTGGGCCGACCTCCAGGGCAGCTTCAGCAGCGCGTCCTCGGTCTCGCCCTTCACCCGCGCCCACATCTGCTGGCTGCTGGCGTCGGTGCCGGAGCCCGAGACGAAGCAGAGCCGCATGGCGGGGTTCAGCCGCACGAGGGCCTCGCCCGCTGCCAGCGCGAAGTCGTAGGTGATGCGTCGGTAGTCGGCCTCGGACATGCCGCCGGCCGAGATGCCCAGGCAGAAGAGGCAGGCGTCGTAGCCGCTCAGCTGCTCCTCGACGCCGGAGTAGTCCGCGAAGTCCTGGTGGATCAGCTCGACGAGCTTGGGGTGCGAGCGGCCGGTGGGGCGGCGCACGACCGCGAGCACCTGGCCGACCTCGGGGTCGTCGAGGCACTCGATCAGCGCGCCCTCGCCGATCATGCCGGTGGCGCCAAAGAGGATGACCTTCATGCCTTGCGGCGGTCGGACGGTCGGGTCGGTCGGGCCTGGTTCCATGAGCGGACTTTGCAGTTTGTGCAGGGAGCGTCAAGGTTGACTCGTTCCCCGGAGTCGCCTCTTGTTCAGCCCGACCACCCGCCGCCGCCTCCTGCGCGGCGGCGCCCTCCTGTTCCTGCTCTCCGGCCTCGCCGTGGCGGGCCTCATCGCGGACGGATGGCGAGCCTTCGGGCAGGGCCCCGCCGGGGATCGCCTGGCGCGCATGCAGGCCTCACCTCAGTGGGCGGACGGGATCTTCGTGAACCCCGAGCCGCTCTGGAACGACATCCTCGGCAGCCTGCTCGGCTTTTCCCAGACCAGCCCCGTCGCCGAGCCGAGCGCGCCGCTGCCCGTCGTCTCCGGCGACCGCTCCCGCTTCGCGAGTCCGCCCGCCAGCGGCCTGCGCGTCACCTGGCTCGGGCACAGCACCCAGGTCATCGAGATCGACGGCGTCACCGTCATCACCGACCCCATCTTCGGCGGCCGCGCCTCCCCCTACACCTGGGCCGGCCCCGCCACCTGGTACGAGCCGCCCATCCCGCTGTCCGAGCTGCCCGATCTGGACGCGGTCCTCATCTCGCACGACCACTACGACCACCTCCAGGTCGAGACGATCCAGGCCATGGCCGGCTGGGACACGACCTTCATCGTGCCGCTCGGCGTCGGCGCGCACCTCGAGTACTGGGGGGTGCCGCCGATGCGCATCACGGAGGTGGACTGGTGGGACCGCGTGCAGATCGGCGGGGTCGAGGTCGTCGCCACCCCCGCCCGGCACGCCTCCGGCCGCCAGATCCTCGACCAGAACCGCACGCTCTGGGCGGGCTATGCCCTGCTCGGCGAGCAGCACCGGGTCTTCTTCTCCGGCGACACCGGCCTGTTCCCTGGCCTGGAGGAGATCGGCCAGAAGCTCGGCCCCTTCGACGTGACGATGCTCGAGGTCGGCGCCTACAACCGCGCCTGGCCCGACTGGCACCTGGGGCCCGAGCAGGCGGTGCGCGCCCACCAGATGGTGCAGGGCGAGCTGATGCTGCCGGTGCACTGGGGCTTGTGGAACCTGGCGATGCACGGCTGGACGGAGCCCGTGGAGCGCGTGCTGGTCGAGGCTGAGCGCCGCGGGGTCAGCACCTTCGTGCCGCGCCCGGGGCAGAGCCTGGAGCCCGCGCGTCTGCCCCCGAACGATCGTTGGTGGCCCGAGCTGCCCTGGGAGGGCGTGGAGCTGCACCCCATCACCGCGACGAAGGTTCCGCCCGAGTAGTCCATTCGACCCTTGCGTGCCAGGTGGGACGGGCAGGACAATCTCGTTGAAAGTCGTGGACGGGTCAGCCGTCCTCGTCTCAGGACGAACCGCGGGAAACCCATCCGGCGGGGGGTGGCCGGCCCCATGATGGGGGTCGGACGGAAGGACAGACCATGTACAACAACATCCAGATTCGAGACACCGAAGGCATCCTCATGCTCCAGAACGGCACGGGGAAGCTCAAGGATGGGGTGATGAAGGTGACCGGCACGATGGAGTCGGGCCAGAGCTTCACCGTCAACGACGGGTACAAGCTCAAGGACGAGGTGGCCGGCTGGTCCGGCAAGGGCCCCTACCTCGGCTTCGCGAACGGCCGCTACGAGTTCAAGATCGACTGAGCACGATTCGCGCCCCGGGGCCGCGCGCCTCGGGGCGCACTCGATCCTCAGTCGTCGAGCGCGTCCTCGTCGATGCCCAGCTCCTTGCGGGCGGCCTCGCTGATCATCCGGGGATGCCAGGGCGGCATCCAGACGATCTCGAAGTCGACGCCTTCGACCCCGTCCAGCTGCAGGATCTTGCTGCGCATGTCGAGCGGGATCTCCCGTGCCGACGGGCAGGACTCGGATGTGAACGTCATCTCGATGGTGACGACCGGGGTCGTCGCCTCGATCTCATAGACCAGTCCCAGGTCGTAGACGTTGACGGGGATCTCGGGGTCGTAGCAGGTCTGGATCTGCTCGATGATCTGTTGCTCAAGGCTCACGGGGGCACCTCCAGTCAGCCCGCGGCCGACCGTCGGCACTGCTAGCATCCGGAACGCTGAACCGCTGCCTGCGGCGGCACCTGGAGCTTCGATGCCGGACCTGGATGATCTGTACATGGAGGGCCTGGATCTCTTCGCCGACGAGGACTTCGCGGGCGCGGTGGCCAAGTTCGAGCAGGTCGTGGAGCTGGACGACACCTACATCGACGCGTGGCACGGCATCGCCCGCGCCTGCTTCGAGGGCCGCGAGGGCGATCCCCGGATGCTCGATCAGGCCATCGTCGCCGCCACCCGCGCGGCGGAGCTCGATCCCGACGACGTGACCGCCTACTCCACCCTGTCCCAGATCTACGTGATGAAGGACGACAAGGAGACGGCGGAGCACTGGGGCGGCAAGGCCCGCGTCGCCGGCTGGAAGCAGCAGCTGACCCGCGACAAGGCGAAGCGCAGCGGCAAGGTGAGCGACGATCCGAAGAAGCAGCTCTGAGCAGCGCGAGGGCGACGGCCCTTGATGGGGTGGATCGGCGCGTGCGAAGCTGCCTCCGCCTCAAGGAGGGGGCGCCCATGTCCTTCGATCGCCTGCTGTTTCTGCTGACCTGTTGTTTCGGCCTGGTCCTGGCTGGTTGCCCCAGCGAGGTGCCCGACGACGACGACGTGGCGGACGATGACGACTCCGCGGTGGCGGACGACGACGACGATTCGACCGACGAGGACGTGCCCGTCTTTCTCGCGGCCTTCGACTTCAGCTTGATCATGCTCCGGAACGACCCCAACTCGGTCTACGACCAGATCGACGGGCAGATGGACGTGTCGGTCTCAACGACCCAGTTCCTCGCCGAGATGACGACGAACGCGGGCGACATCTGGTCCTGGAGCGGCAACCTCCTCGCCAACCAGACCGCCTTCGAGGTCCGGGGCTACTTCCGCCCCCCGGGCGCGACCGACGACGTCTTCATGGAGATCAACGGCAACTTCGTCGCCAACTCCGACGGCACCGTCTCGCAGGTTTGCCTGAACGGGCTGGGTGTGGACGACGACCCCAACTTCCCCGACCAGGGCATCGGCTTCGTCTGGTACGGCTGCCAGATCGGCGCGCCGCCGCCTCAGCAGGACCGGACCGGCGTCTACAACGTCAACGTGACCGTGCACGGAGACAACTGCGGCGGCAACTGGT
>JAJDAI010000366.1 GCA_029261955.1 Deltaproteobacteria bacterium
TCCATCCGGTCGCGTCGTCGTCGTCAGCGGGGGTCACGTCGTCGTCGTCGTCGCCGGGGGTCGCGTCGTCGTCGTCGGAGGTCGCGTCGTCGTCGTCGGAGGTCGCGTCGTCGTCGTCGGAGGTCGCGTCGTCGTCGTCGGAGGTCGCGTCGTCGTCGTCGGAGGTCGCGTCGTCGTCGTCGAATGTCGCGTCGTCGTCGTCAGGCCCCGAGGAATCGTCATCGTCGAGGGCCGTGTCGTCGTCATCGGTGACGGAATCGTCGTCGTCCGCAGCCACGTCGTCGTCGTCCGCAGCCATGTCGTCATCGTCGGTGGCAGCATCGTCGTCGTCTGCAGCCACGTCATCGTCGTCCGGCGCCAAGTCGTCATCGTCAGCCCCACGAGATCCCTCGGCGCAGAGCATCTCCGCCGGCCTCCGCTCGGGGCACCAGAAGCCAGACGGGCAGTCGGCATCCACACCGCATGGAACTGCGCCCGGACCCCGATCGGGCGCACACCCCAGCCCGAGGAGCAGAGCCAGAGCCAGAGCCAGAGCCAGAGCCAGAGCCAGAGCCAGGGCCAGGGGGGCGGCGGGAGGAGCGCGGTCGTCGTCCGACCCGCGGACCCCGTCTCGTGTCGGCTGTCGCATAGCTGAACTCTATACGCATCTTGCACGGCGTATTGGTTCATTCCTCCCAGGCTCGATCACCGCCACTCTGAGGCGTGCCGCTCTTCCTCGATCAGCCCGCCTACACGCTGCGCCTCGGTCAGCGGATCTCCACCCTCCGCCAGGAGAAGGGCCTCACCCAGGCGAAGCTGGCCGAGGCTGCTGGCATGGACCCGGCGACGCTCTCGCGTGCCGAGATCGGGTCGTTGCGTCTGTCCGTCAAGCGGCTGCTCGCCATCGCCGGCGCACTTGAGACCGACGTGGCCGATCTCTTCCCGAGCTCGATGGCGGAGCCCCAGGGGTCCGTCCCCGATGAGCTGCCAGTGGATCTCCGGCGTGCGTGGCGGGCCGTGCCGGCAGACCGGCGGGAGATGGCACTGCGGCTGCTGCGAGAGCTGGGGCGATAGGCAGCCGAGGGCCGTCGGACACAGCGCGGAGCATCCGCAGCTGAAGGCCCCGCGCGAAGTCCGCCTCGCGCCCCCTTTCGGCGGACACAAGGGCGACCCAGCCTCAGTTGACCCATCGGCCCCTCGGGAAGGCAGGCCTTGCGGAGCTGCAGAGGGCACTGAGGGCAAGTCGGCTCAATCCCCCTTGTTGGGGCTATCCGGACCTCAACTTCGGCCTTACATTCAGGCATGGAGTTGAGCGCCCGGCATCGGCAACTCGCACGCCAGTTCGGCGATGGTGCCTTCTGCCCCGCGTCCAACCGCGGACTCGCGAAGCTCCGTCGGCGGCTCGGCACCGAGTGGACCGAGGTCGTCTGGAGCGCCACGCCCCACCGAACCTTCGCCCCGACAACGACCCTGACCCAGGCGCTGAACAGCGATCTGTTCAAGTCCGCCATGCCCCGACATCCGGATGACGCGAAGCGGATCGAGCGCGAGCGCCGCTTGGGGGCGCACCTGGTGGCCGATGGGGCTGTTGGGGAGCTGGGAGAGGTCGACGAGGCCGCCCTGAGCTCGCTGCTCTCCCGCCTGGTGGAGACGGGGATGTATGCCGACCCGGCGCGCCGAGCGGTCAGCATCGCCCGGCGACTCGCGGTCGACTGGGCACACGCACTGGGAGTCGAGCCCAGGGTGGACGACGCACCGCGCGGAGGTGGACGGCGGCTGGGTAAGAGAAGGGCTCGGCCCGTTCCATCTCTCGTCGAGGTCGCGGAGCTGGTCCAGCGAGCTGACCGGGAAACCGTGCAGTTCATCGCGCTCGTCCTCGGGGCCGGGCTCCGCGAACAGCAGGCGCTGGGCGTCCGGGTCGGCGATCTGCGCGCGGACGGGCTCCTCCAGCTTCGCGACCCCCACGAGGGGTTTGTCGTGGGCGAGCTCCAGCTGCCGAGCTGGACCGTCGGCCTGCTCCCAACCTCACCCGCCCTCTCGAGTTTCCCCAGCGGTGCGTTCCTGTTCCCACATCGCCTCGATGCGCAGCGCCATCGGCTGAGCTTCGGCGAAAGGCTGCGGGGGCTCAGCCGGCCGGGCCAGCCCATGACCTCCTCGGCACTCCGCCGCCTGAACCAGGCGGTCCTGCGGGCGGCGAGGCTTCCCAGGGAGCTCGTCCGAGGTTCGTGGATGGCTGAAGGTCGTGGGCGAGGCCGGCCACCGTGGTGGGGCGCCTACGCGCGTCTTCAGCAGGCCTGGACGGTGCTCGTCCATCCGCCGGTGCAGTTGCCCGATCGGCTCCGGGTGCCGCGGCGGAGCCGGGCAGCAGGTGCGCTCGATCCTGACATCGGCGCGGGCCGAGCCTCGACCCGATCGCCCCTGCCCGCGGCCGTGCACCCAGGTGCCCCGCCGCCTGCGCGCCCCCCGAGTGCGTCCCCTGGTGCAGGTATCCCTCAGCAGAGCCCTGTCGGGCAGCCAGGCATCCGGTCTGCGAGGAGGCACAGGGGGCGCGCAGAGGGGCCGACTCTGAATCCCTCGAAGGCCCCGCCCCCTGCTCGACGGGGTCGACTGGCGCTCGCCCCCGTCGAGGCCGAGACCAGCCCCCCCAACCCGGGGCTCGATCGGAGGCTGAATGCGCTCGAAGTCGGCGAGCGGAAGGCCGGCGCAGAGCGGCGGGCGATCCTCGATGAAGTGAGGCGGCTGTCGCGCTCGCAGCCACCCCCACGAGGCAGCGGCGCGACGCCATTTGTCGCAGGTGCCGTGAGCGGCGCTGCCCTCACGCTGCTGCTTCAGCGGCCCAAGCTCTTGCGCCAGGCCCAGCTCGACCCCACGCGGCTCAATGCGGTCATGAACGAGGTATCGCGGGAGCTGGAAGGCCTCCCCGAACCTGCCCCATCGGAAGCCCCCATGATGTTCAGCTACATCGACCCGCCAGCACCCACCGACTGAGGGCGGCGTGGGCCCCTCCAGTCCTCGAATCTAGCCAGCTCACCCGCGCTACCCGAGGCGCGCAGCACGCTGACTCCTCGCGAAGCAGCTGCAGGTTCGCATTCGCCTGCGACACCAGGGCTCGGGCGATGCCGAGGGGGCCTCGCCTGCGGCCCGACGTAGGGCCCTCCGGCTTATCCCAAGTGCAGCGTTCTCGCGCTCATCACCATCGAGGCCCGGGTTGACGCGAGCCGCTCCGGCGCGAGGAGCACCCTTGGCGTCTCCACCGTTTTCCAGGAGGTCCTCCAGCGGGTGCGCGTTTTCCATGCGACCCGCCCCCAACGAGCAGTCCGTCGGGGCTGAGCGCCCACTCCGCGGTTCTCCAGCCCTCAGTCCCGCCGGAGTCGCGAGCAGTCCAGGGCTGTCGATTTGGCGCGTCTGCGACCGGGCGACGTCTAGGGGCCATCGGTCTGGCGCGGACGGCGCACACGACATGCCGCGAACTACCACTGCGGGCGAAGCCGGTGGCGTCTCTCCAGTCTCGTGCGCAATACCGCTCCCAGGCTGCGAGAGCCGCCCCAGCAGCGGCCGCCATGGCTGCTGGCTCGCTTGGTGATCTCGTTCCACCCGCGCGAGTTCCCGCTCGACTGCGCCGAGCCCCATCGAGCGGGCACTCCATACGAGGGGGACTTGAAGTCAACAGAACTGCTCCAAACTCGACCCAGGCCCAAGCGGCTCGGCTTCCTCCAGGGATCCTCCTCGTCTACCGTCAAGGGCCCGGCCTAGTATGCGAGGAGTGAGATGGCCAAGTCCGTGGACCAGCCCGAGCTTTCGAGTCAGGAACGAGCGTTCTGGAGCCGTAGTCCCAATCGCGGGGGCTTCGCGTTCATTGCCCCGGACATCCCCGACGAGAAGTTGCGCCGTTTCCTCAAAGCACTCCCGAACGAAATGGCGGAAGGGCTCGGCGAGCCGCATGTGCTGTTTCTTGAGACAGGTGCAGGGCTCGGGAAGACGGGCCTCCTGGTTACGAACTCGTCGCTGATCACCAACGGCGAGGCAAGGTGGGGGGGACGTCGACGAGCCTCGAGGTTCACCCTGAGGGAGATTAGGTCGATCCAGCTCCGCGTCCGATTCCCGTGGGTCTTGGGCTCCAGCCTCATGGTGAACGGCGAGGCGACCCTTGTCCTCTACAACCTGCCCCGGTCGATGGCTGAGCGGCTGGACGAGTACGCCTCCTCTGACTCGCTTCGGCGGAGCCTACTGGAGCATGCCGAGCGCCCTCTAGACGAACGACCCAACACTCGCTTGCCCGCGTCCGACGAAGTCGTCTCGCCGAGCATCGAGCCCCTTGTTGCGCACGAGCAAGTGGCGCCGGCCGTCGGCTCGCCGAGAGCGGCGTCCATGCTTCAGGAGGGGCCGGTCGGAAAAACTGCGCCGACCTCCAAGACCGAGGCATCGCGGGAAGCGACGGCCGTGCCCGAGACCAAGATCGTGCGAAGTCTGGTCGTGTGCTTCATCGCCTCCGTACTCCTCTACCAGAATGGGCTCCTCCCGGCTCTCGCAGGCGGCCTCTTCCTCGTCTCCGCGCTCGGCCTACCAGCGGTGGTGACGTGGCGACTCACCCGCCGGTTTACCGAGTTCTCTCGCATCGGCGCCGCCGTTGCAGGCACCGTCGTGGGCTTCGTCCTGCTCTTTGCGTTGCACGACTTCATGACGGACGGATTGCCCATGGCAAGCGGGACCGCCAAGGCTGCGATCACCCAGAGATTGAAGGCACCCGACACGGCCGACTTCTCAAACGAGAAGATCCTCGCGTCCCATGGACGCCAGCACATCGTCTTCCTGTCGGTGGATGCTCAGAACTCGTTCGGCGCCCGGATTCGCAGCAGCTTTTGCGTCGGGATCAACGAAGCGGCTGCAGATCCGGTGGTCGTCGAGTGCGACGAGAGCCCCACTGCGCGGGCGCTTCAAGTTCGGCTACTCCGCACCTCAATGGGCTGGCCCGCGATTGACTAGACCCTGCACGGACCTCGACGCGAACGGTGAGCCGTTGTCCGACTGAATCGCCTTCGGCAGGTCGTAGAGCTCGAACAGGTGCTTGGCCAGCGACACTCACATCACCCCGGTGACGACAGTTACATCTCCCCACCCCAGCGCGCGCTGGTCGTAGCTTTCGCGGGCCCGACTGGGGGCTCGGCGGAAGCCGGAGTTGCAGACGACCGACGCGCAGGTGAGGGTCAGTCCAGCACTGTCCGAATTCGCCCGGCAACTTCAAAGCTGGGAGGACTCTCGTTCGAACGAGGGGTGGCTGGTGAGCTTCCGCCTCCCACCCGGACCGACCCCCACCACGTCCCCGATATATGCCGCTCCGTTAACCGGAATGGTGTGTGTCGAGTGTTCAGCGCCGGCCAGAGGCTGGGTCAGCCTTCAACTCCCAGCAGCCGGGCCGGCCTCCTCGCTACTCTCCTCCGCTGCGTGCGGCAGAAAGGCGCTCAAGCTCACTCTGCAGGTCTCGGCGGACCTCGCCGCAGCGCAGGTTGCGCTCTGCAATCGTCGCGTCGTATCGCTCGAGGGCCTCCTCATACTCCAAGAGCTCCCGCTGGTGTTCGGCCGCCTCTTGCCCGTAGGCTTTGAGATCCCGTCGATAGGAGACATCGGCAGCTCGGATCGTCTGACTGAGCGCATCTTGCTCCAGCCGAGCGAGTGCCGGTGCGACGTAGTCCGCCTTGATGCAAGTGGTCTCGAGCATGCCTATCGTGATGGGCATGCGACCGCCCGAGTTCCGCACATAGCCCTCGATGCTTCCTGCCGTACCCGATGGAGCACTGGCGCCGAACACGCAGTAGATGTCGCCTCCCGACTGTACGACGAGCCCATCCTGGTACTGCGCCAACAGATTTCCCCTCATGAACCTCGCGCCGGGGTACAGCGCCGCAATCTGGGCCGGTGCGAGGCGGGTTGGTCGTTCTGCCTCCCCAGGTTGGTATGGACGAGATAGGAACCCGCGAAGGGCCTCGTTGTCTCCAAGCTCCTCGATGCGCCTTTCGACCTTTCGAAGCCGGAGTTCTAGCTCGATATGGAGCGGAGTCATCCGCCCGAGTCTCCGTCGGCCGAGGGAGCGAACCGCGCCAGTCGCCTCGCGCAGGACGGCCGAGTCGCAGTAGCTTCGTGAAGCCGCGTCGGTGTCGGCCAACAGGAGCCGTCGGGCAGCTCGTTCGGGCGTCTTGAAGTACAGGTCATGTGCAAGCACCGCGACAATGACCACGAGTGCGAAGACCGTGACTCCAATCATGAGTCTCTTGACGTACACCCCAGAATCGTAGAGCCCGCGGGAGCGGAGTGTCGAGCTTCGGTCATTGGCAGGTGAGAGGTGCGCTGCGCATTTCGATCGTCGACTGAACTGGCCCGGGCTCTCCGCCTGCCTGGTTGGTTGAGACAAGCCGCCCGGGATCGGTCTGCCCGACGGTCGGACCAGACCTGGGTGGGCAAGATCGGCGAGACCAGGGCGATCTTGCCCGCGTATCGAACTCCCACACGAGCATTCAGTCTATCTGCGACGGCACGACCCACCGGCCGTGCCCGCAGGGACCGACATGACAAGACCTGAACCGTCCAACAAGAAGTGGCTCAACGCGGCCGAGGCCGCCGAGCTCCTCGGCGTGCCACGCAGCACGCTCTACGCCTACATCCGCGACGAGCGTGTGCCCTTCACGCGCCTCTCGCCCCGGGTCATCCGCTTCGATCAGAGCGAGCTCGCCTCGTGGCTGGAGGCGCGTCATGTGTCCCCGTCCTGAAACCCCCGCCTACGCCGTGCTCCCGGTCGGCCGGGGCCCGGTCTGGAATCCGGGGATGAAGCGACGCATTGTCGCGGCGACCTCCCTCGAGCGTGTGGTTCGATCAATCCTGCTCCGAGACAACATCCTGATCAGCGCGCTCGGCGCGAACTGCCTCGGGGGGGTGATCCCGGTTGAGTGGGACGCCCCGAAATTGGACGCCCGCCACTACGACCTGCGGGCCTCCTACCGGCAAGCACTCGCCTTCTTCCGGTTCTGTGTGGCCCTGGGGGTCCCAGCCTGGCTGGCGATCTCCGGCAACAAGAGTTTCCGCGTCTTCTTCGGCAGCGCCGCCGCCGGGCTTCAGCCCTTCGGCGCCCCTACGGCCCAGCCCGTGGCGGGGCTCGTCGCCGCGATGGCGGAAGCCGCTGGGGCGATCGGCCATGACCCAGCTCTCTACAACCGCCATCAGCTGCTGCGCGTACCTGGGAGCCGCCACCGCTCCATCGACGGCAGGACGATCAACGGGATGTCGTTCTTCTTCGATGTGGAGGACGACTTCGATGACATCGTCGAACGCAGCTTCGCTGATGGCGTCGACTGGGGCACCCGACACGGCTACCCGCCGGTCAGGCTGCCGCACGCAGAGTGGCTCCGCCTGCCGGTTCGTTCGGAGCTGGTGGTGGAGCCCAAGAACGAGGACCCCAGAGAGGCTTCGGAAGGGGCCCTGCCCCACCGGGCTGCGGAGGCGGACCAGTGGCCCCCTCTGGACGAGGTACGAAGAGCACTGGGGCTGGGTCGGCGCTTCGCTTGCCCGGACCCAGGCCACGACTCGGGCGGCCGCTGCTGCAGTGTGAGCAACGACGACTTCTGGCGGTGCTGGAGCCACCCGGTCAGCGACCAACGGACCGGCGCCTGGTTCCGTGCTCCGATCCTGGTGCGCTGGGTCCTCGACATCTCGTACGCCGAGGCCTGCGGCTGGCTGCGGGACTTCGGACGAGAGGACCTGGACGATGCCTAGCTCCACGCCTGCGCTCCTACAGGGCAGCCCGTACAACAGCCACCTCACGCGAGGCGACGGCGTCGAACTCGCCCAGGACCTCGCTCGCCGACTGGGTGTCCCGGCGGGCCGCGCCCGCATCCGCGCCGGGAAGGTCCATGTCTGCAGGGAAGATAGCCATGTATGGGTGCCCGTTGACGACGACCTGATCTCCACCTGGGCCTCGGAGTACGCAGGGGTGACGGTTCGTCCCGAACATGGAGCCCCCCGTCTGATCAAGCTCTCCGAACGTCAGCTCAAGGGAGTCACAGCTGGGGTGATTCGCGAAGCCGGGGTGCACGGCGGGCGTTTCCCCGAACGGGCAGAAGGCGCCGCCTTCGCGGACGGACTCGTCGTGATCGATGGGGGTAAGATCCTGCTGAGGGACTTTCAGCCCGAGGACGGGGTGCTGGAGACTGAACTGTTGCCGATGAGCTTCGCCGCGGCAGCAGACCAGGAGGCAGAGGTCTGGCCCCGCTTCCTCGGGCAGTCCTTCCGTGGAACGGAGGATGCGGAACAGCGGATCGAGTTTCTGGAGGCCTACGTCGGCCTTGCCCTGCTGAGCGCGACCCACCGCTACAAGCGGACTCCGGTGCTCCATGGCGAGAGTAATACCGGGAAATCGGTGTTCATCTTGGCTGTCTCAGCGCTCTTCCCAGCGGATCACCAAGTGTCGCACAGCTACCAGGACCTTCAGGACCCAAACGTGCGCGCTGGGTTGCTCGGGGCGAGGCTCAACACCGTCACCGAGCTGCCTGAGCAGCGGCTGCGTGATACGGCGAGCATCAAGGCCATCCTCAGCGGCGAGCCCGTCAGCGCCAGGCGCCTCTACAACAACCCATTCGTCTTCTCCCCCCGGTGCGCCCATCTGGTGGCGGCGAACCACCTACCCGACACCTTCGACCTGGCGCTGCTGCAGCGATGGTCCATCGTCCCCTTCCCAAACGTGGTTCCAGCCGAAGAACGTGACGTCGATCTTCCGAAGAAGCTGGCAGCCGAGGCGCCGATGATCGCCCGACGCGCCCTCCAGGCGGCCTGCAAGGTGGTCCTGCGGGGGCGCCTGGACGAACCGCCCTCCTCCACGCTCTGGCGCCGACAGTGGGCGGAGGGCAGCGACTCCGCCCGTCTCTGGATCGCGGCCAAGCTCGAAGAGGACGCCGAAGGATGCATGACCGCCGAGGAGCTCTACCCGCTCTACGCACAGTGGGCGAACCGCAATGGCTTCCAGGACGTCAGAGAGATCAACGCGGTCGGTCTGGGGATTCGACTCGCTTCGCGCTTCGAGAAGGCGGATCGAACGTCAAGGCGCCGAGGATGGCGGGTTCGCCCGGCCGCAGAGGCGGAGAGCAGCACGGCTACCACGAGCTACGAGGTCCCGCCGTAGCTGAGCCGCTCGACCGACAGGCCGTGACACCTTGAGCGAAGAGCGGGCAAACCGAGCCACAATCGAGGAGCCGTACGAAACTGAATTGTCCGACTTCAGGCTCTACCTGTCACCCGGAAGAGGGAGGGAGGGCAGTAGGCAGCCTTGAACCGAAGGTTCGAGGTGCCTCGCACGACGCAGTCGTGCACCCCGGCCTCGCCTCCCCAGAACGTAGCCCCGAGCTCGAGTTCTTCCTGACGATCGGTCTCTTCCTAGAACAACCGATCGAGGAGTCCCGGTCCTGTGCCCGGGGGGTTGGGAGGGCCCAGGACGGCCCCAACGGGCGCAGGACCGCGACGGGCGGCACCGAGAGGCGTGGGGCTTCGCCCTTGGTGAAGCCGGGGTGCACCCCAGGGGGGTGCGAGGCAGTCCCTCCGGGACATGCCTACTCGCGAGACCTCCGGTCTCGCGAAGCTGGTCTACTGCTGATCTTCAGGCTGGTTGGGAGGCGGCTTGTCCGCGTCGATTCCGCTGAGCCCGGCGAGCGCGACGGACAGGACGACCTCTTCTGGAAGCACCTCCATGAGAGGACGCAGGTCGAGCTTCTTTGTCACCTGCACGGAGCCGGGCTCCGGGGGCAGGCGGAACCACCCACGAACCTCCTGCAGAGTCGCGTTGGGGTCATCATCTGCGGTCACGGCGGAGAGGTGGTCGTAGGGCCGCAGCAGCCTGATGTCCGGGGTCTCAACAGGAGCGGGCATGTTCGCCGCCGCTGCAAGACCGGCGGCCGCGATCGAGGAGACATACGTCCTGGGACGCGCGTCCTGCGCCGCCACCCGGAGGTCTGGCACGCCCCAGCGCCTCGCTGTCTGGAAGGTCAGGAGCAGGAGATCGACCATCGGCAACAGCGCACCGAAGCGCCGGTGCATCTCGACTTCGCGCTCCAGTCCCTCGCGGGCCCGACGTGGGGTCGCGGGAGCAACGGGGCGCACTGCTGCCTTCAGATCTACGATGCGGGTCGCCAGCGCCGACCGAAGGTGAAGCGTCAGTCGGAAGCGATGTGTCACATCGCCGGGAAGACCGAGCAACCGACCGCCCGTCTTCGGCGGATGCCGAGCGCGGGGAAGGCAGGCGACCATGAAGACGAGGCTTCGCGAGTCCGCGAAGATCCCCTTGAGGGTTTCCGCCACCAGACGTTCAAGGGGCGCTCCAGACAACAGCCCGCGATGAACCAGATAGGCGGCGATCAGGGGTCTGGGCATGTCCAGCGCTGCCAGTGCCCGGACAACGGCATTTCTCGGAGCCAGGGCGATCGTCCGGGGATCGGGTTCCCGGCCGTAGGCCAGCACCAGCGCCCTGTCGGGTCCGGCCAGCACCTCGGCTGCGAGGGCCCCCGCTTCCAGCCCGCCGAGAATCGACAGATCTCGCTCGCCGCTCTCGAGCAAGCTGTCTTGAAGCGCGCGAAGCGCCCTGGCAGCCCGCGCGGCCTCTGGCCCGGTCTTTCCTCCCGCTGCTGCAGCTGACTCCGCTGCGTCGAGCATCTTCTCAGCGAGCGCCAAGACGTCCTCCACCGCCCAGGAATCCTCTGGTTCTGGGAGCTGACGGCTCAGCAGGAGACCCGGCGTAGGAATCGAGGCCAATTGCTCTGGCGACCCGCCGACGACATCCCAGAGCCGGAGCTTCTCAAGGAAGAATTCGCCCGCACGGACGGACCACGTCTC
>JAJDAI010000367.1 GCA_029261955.1 Deltaproteobacteria bacterium
GCCACGTTCTGCTCCGTTGTGCGGTTGCGCAAAGGGTAGCGCCCCCATCGCCCCTCCTCAAGCCCCTCCGACCGGGGAGAATGGTGCAGATGCGAACAAGCTCCTTGACCCGGTTCAGGAGGACTCGTAGGTTGCCCGGGCGCCCATGCTGCGCTGCAACATGAGCCGGAGGCCCCCATGAAGCCCGACGAAGCCCCCAACGAGTGGACCGCCGACGCCTGGAGCCAGGGCATCGACAGCTGGTGGACGGCCATGGGAGCCAGCCGGCAGTGGCTCGAGCAGCTCGGTCAGCAGATGCAGGCGAACGTCCAGCCGGCCGGCCGCCCCGTGGACCTCGCTGATCTCCAGCAGGTGGTGCAGGCGCTTCAGCTCGTGGAGGAGCGCCTGGCCGCGGGGGAGGCCGAGCGCCGCGCCACGCACGAGCGTCTGGACCGGTTGGAGGCGCAGGTCGGCGGCCTGCACGAGCAGCTGGGGCTGGTCGCCCGCACGCTCTCGGCCCTCGGCGGTCACGTCGAACAGCTGGTCGCCGTGCAGAGGCCCGCCGCGAAGTCCGCCGCGAAGAAGCCGGCCGCGAAGAAGCCCGCCGCGAAGAAGCCGGCCGGCGCGTGATTCGTCTGCCCCGACTCGTGGCGCTCGCAGGCCTGCTGGTCGCGGCCCCCGCCAGCGCGACCGACGCCTTCGATCCCCAGACCCCCGAAGCGACGTTCTCGGGCTCGGATCCGGCCCTGAGCGATGCACAGGGTCTGCCCATGTGGGATCGCATCGAGCGGCTCGTCGATCCCGATTCGCTCTTCCGGCAGGAGGACTTTCCGCCCGGCAACGCCTGGAACGACGAGTCCGAGCTCGCGCCGCACGCCGAGACCCTCTTCGGCGACCCCACGCCGAGCTCCTCGCGCGCCCTGCTGCACTTCGCGCCCGGCTGGCTCGCTCCGACCCAGCCCACGCCCGTCCTGCTGGTGCCCGGCGCCGGCACGAACGCGTCCGGGGTCCTGGCAGTGCTGGCCCGCCAGCTGGCCGCGGGAGGCCACGCAGTCTTCGCCCTCAGCTTCGCGCACCCCCACGGAGACAACTTCCAGCAGGCGGAGCAGCTCGCCAACGCCATCGCGCGCATCCGTGAGCTGAGCGGCGCCGCGCGGGTGGACCTCGTGTCCCACAGCAAGGGCGGCCTGGCGGCCGCCATCTACGCCAGCCACACCGACGGCCAGGCCTGGGGAACCAGCGAACGAGCCCAGGCCTACGCCGAGCGGGGGACCCCCTACCGCGGGGACGTGCGTCGCTTCGTGGCCGTCGCCGCGCCCTTCGGCGGCCTCGACACGCCCTTTCGCTGGACGGCCCCTGGGCTCGCGGCCATCGACGCCGACCCCATCGCGCCGGTGCCCTGGCACACCTGGTACCCCATGACGACGGGCAACCTGCTGGTCACGCAGGACCTGCGGGACCGCGACCTGGGCCCCGAAGTCCTCGACGCGTGGCCCGGCCAGGCCCAGCTGCTGGCCGACTGGAGCAATGAGCACGCGCTGCCCGGTTCGCGGATCGAGCTGGGCACCTACGCCGCCCAGCCCGACTGGCTCACGACCTACGAGGGCGGCTTCGGGCTCTGGAGCTCGGGCGATGGACTCGCGGTCGTGCGGGATGAAGCCGGCTCGCTCGTCGACGCGCTCGACGCCGGGCTGGATCCGGGCATCGAGCTCGCCGTGCTCGCGGGCACCTTTCCCTTCGTCGCCCTCGACCGACCGGCCATCGTCGTGGACCCCTTCGGCGGCGACTTCTCGTCCTTCGGAGGCCAGGACGATGCCTTCTATCTGGACTTCTTCGAGTCGGTGCTCGCGTCCGACTTCCCCGATCTGACCCTCGACGGGGACGACCTCCAGGGCCTGCGGGACGGCTGGCTGGCCCCGGCCGAGATTTCGGGCCTGGGTGACGGCGTGATCTTCGACGGCTCCGCCACGGCCACCGGCCCGCTGCTCTCGCGCGGGGCCACCCTGATCGAGACCCACCGGGTCGAGCTCAGCCACCTCGACCTGCTCTTCGCGAGCCGCGAGCTGGGAGAGGCCCTCGTGGCGCGGGGCGAGGCGGATCCTGGGAACGAGGCCTACCTCCGGGCCCTCGGTCGACGCTGGATCGAGGCCGATTCGGTCGGCTGGATCCTGGAGATCCTCGACGATCCGGCGGGCGACGACGACGACTCCGCCCCAAGTGACGACGACGATTCGTCGTCCCCTGGCGGCGACGACGACTCCGCCCCAACAGACGACGACGACAGCGCCCCCCTCAACGACACCCCCTTCCTGACGGACTGCGCGTGCAGCCAGGGTCCCCCCCGATCCGGCCTGCTCGCCCTGCTCCTCGTCCCACTCCTGCGGAGGCGCCGATGCTGACCGAAGCCTTCGAAGCCGCCTGGGCGCCCACCGCCCGCGCGCTTCGCTTCTGGACCGAGCTGGTCCCGGGCCCCGAGGCCGAGGTCGTCTGGCACAGCCCCAACCGGGTCGTGCGCGAGGCCCCGCACTACCGCCTGCGCAGCTTCTCGCCCGAGTCCTCCGAGGCCCTGCCGCTGCTCATCGTGCCGCCGGAGATCAACGGCTCGAACCTCTGCGATTACGGCCCGGGGCAGAGCCTCGTGCAGGTGCTGCAGGCCAACGGCTTCGCTTCGGTCCACGCCATCGAATGGACCACGGCGACGCAGGCCACGAAGGACTACGACGTCGACCACTCCATCCAGGCGATCCTGGACTGCGCGGAGGCGCTCGGGGGCCGGGTGCACCTGCTGGGCATCTGCCAGGGAGGCTGGGAGGCCGCCGTCGCGGCCGCGCTGCGCCCGGGCATCGCGCAGACCCTCTGCCTGGCTGCGGCGCCCATCGACTTCCGCGCGGGAGGCGGCACGCTCACGCGCCTCGTGGACGCGACGCCACCGTCCGCCTACGCCGGCTGGGTCGCGCTCGGCGGCGGCGTCATGCGCGGGGAGTTCCTGCGTTCGGGTTTCACGAACCTCAAGTTCGTCGAGCGGCGCGTGCTCGACCGGTGGCAGCTCTGGAACCGCCTGGACGACGACGACTGGATGGAGCGCCGCCACCGCCTCGGCCGCTGGTACCACGCGAAGAAGGACCTGCCCGGGCGCGCCTACCTGCGGATCGTGCAGGAGCTCTTCCGCGAGAACCGCCTCATCGAGGGGCGCTTCGAGGTGCTGGGTGAGACCGTGGACCTCGCCCGCATCACCTGCCCCCTGGCGCTGGTGGCGGGCTCGCGGGATCACATCACCCTGCCGGAGCAGCTCTGGGCGGCGGAGGCGGCCTGCCGCCCCGAGCGAAGCCGACGCTTCGCAGTCGACGCCGGGCACGTCGGCGTGGTCATCCGACAGGACGTCGAGGCGCCCGCCTGGCCCGACATCTGCGCCTGGCTCCAGGAGGGCTGATCCCCCGCAGGCCGGATTGCGTCCGAGGCGCTGTCGGCCGATACTCACCCCAGACACCCACCCCGGAGTCGTCATGGCCAACGTGCCCCAGCGAATTCTCGTCCCCTACGACTTCTCTGAGCTGAGCGACCGGGCCCTGGGCCTGGCGCGAGCCCTCGCAGGGCCCCTGGGCGCCAAGGTCCTCGTCCTGCACGTCGGCCTGTCGACCACCGTCTTCCTCTCGCCCTTCCCCGACCTGGCCGGCTTCCAGATGGACGCCTGGACCCAGGCCCGAGGGGACCGCGAGGCGCAGGCGCTCGACCGGCTCGAGGA
>JAJDAI010000368.1 GCA_029261955.1 Deltaproteobacteria bacterium
ACAACGACGACGGCGCCAACTGGTGCCTGGCCAGCGACGCGGGCGCGGCCAGCTACGGCCCGGGCGGCAGCGGCACCCCCGGCGTGGCCAACCCCAACTGCGCCCCGTAGCAGCCCCCAGAACGTGAAAGGCCCGGTGTCCTCGGACGCCGGGCCTTTCACGTTCTGCACACCCCGCTGTCGGACAGCGAGGCGGTCGCTCAGTCGTTCTTCGGCTTCACCGGCCGGAAGGGGTGCAGGAAGCCCGCGAGCGACGGCGCGTTGCGGGTCTGGATCCACAGCCGCCCGTGCCCGCTGAACTCGCAGACGAGGCCTTCACCGCTGAAGAAGAGGCTCTTGAGGCCGCCGACCTTCTTGATGTTGAAGGTCAGGCTCTCGTCGAAGCCCACGATGTGGGACGTGTCGACCGTGTAGGTCTGCTCGACGTGCACCTCGTGGATGGCGCCGTAGCTGTTGAACCACAGGTCGCCCTGCCCCGAGCAGCGGAGCATGAAGAGGCCTTCGCCGGCGAAGAAGGTCTTCGCGCCGCCCCACTTGCTGTCCACTTCGACGCCCGGCGTGCTCGCCATGTAGGCGCCCGACTGCACGAAGATGGTCCCGCTGAGGGCTTCGTGGTGGATGTCGCCGGGCGAGGCCGGCGCGAGGTCGAGCCGCTGCCCGTCCGAGTCGGCGGTGTAGGTGTTCATGAAGAGCGACTCGCCGCCCATGGCGCGCTTGAGGCCGCCCATGAGGCCGCCCTTCATGTTGGTCTCCATCGTCAGGCCGGTGGACATGCCCATCATCGCGCCGGATTCGGTGACGACGGACTCTCCGGAGTCCAGCTGGAGGTGGAGGGACGCGAAGTCGGGCTTGTTCTTGATCTGGTGCTGCATCGTGTCCCCTTCAGTCGCGCGGCGGGAGGCGCCGCCCGATCTCTTCGCCGAAGGCCTGCGGGTTGCGGGTCTGGAGCCAGACGCGTCCCCGTCCCGAGAAGCGGCAGACGAGTCCTTCGCCGCCGAAGATGAAGCTCTTCCAGCCGCCGCCGAAGCGCTCGACCTTGAACTCCACGCCATCCTCGAACGCGACGATGTGGCCGGTGTCGACGATGAAGTCACCGTCGATCTGCACTTCCTTGATGCCACCGAAGCTGTTGAAGGCCAGCGGGCCCGAGCCCGTCGCCTTGAGCATGATCAGGCCCTCGCCGCCGAAGAAGGTCTTGGCACCTCCCCAGGAGGCGTCGACCGTGATGCCGGGGTCCGAGCACAGGAACGCCGTGCTCTGCAGGAACATCGTTCCCTGCGTCATCTCGTGCACGACGATGTCGCCCACGTGGGTCGGCGCGAAGGTCGCGTGCCCGGCTGCGCCGGCTGCGGTGTAGCGGTTCTGGAAGAAGGACTCGCCCGCGGCCATGCGCTTGAGGCCCTTCATCAGGCCCTTGAGCTTGCCCTCGCCCTTCTTGCCGGCGGAGGTCTCGATGGAGATGTGGCTGTCCATGGAGACCATGGCGCCGCCTTCGGCGACGACCGTCTCGCCTGCATCCAGGGAGACGACCGCGAGCGCGTAGGAGGGACGGTGCTGAACGTCGATTTGCATGTCGTCCTCCTCAGCGCGGCAGGTGGGGGGTGATGAAGGAGATGAGCGAACCCATGGCCCGGCTCTGCAGCCAGAGCTTGCCGGTGCCCGTGAACTCGAGGACCAGGCCCTCGCCGCTCAGCAGGGTCGACTTCCAGCCGCCCGCCTTCTTGATCTTGTATTCGAGGTCGCCCTCGAAGGCGACGAGGTGGCCGGTGTCGACCCGGTAGCTGCCGTTGACCTCGACCTCTTCGAAGCCGCCGTAGGTGTTGATCAGCAGCTCGCCGTCGCCCGAGCAGGCCAGGAAGAAGGCGCCTTCGCCGCTGAACAGCATCGACAGGCCTCCCCAGACCAGCGAGACGTCCACGTCCGGCGTGCTCGCCAGGTAGCTGGTGGCCTGGACCGTGATCTCGCGTCCCGAGATCGGGATGTGCATCACGTCGCCGACCATGGCCGGCGCGAGCATGAGCTGCTGCCCATCCGCCGTGGCCTGGTAGTGGTTGACGAACATCGACTCGCCAGCGAGGAACTTGCGCGCCAGGCCGGCCAGGGCCGCCTTGAGCCAGCCGCCGAAGCCGCCGCCGCCCACGCCGTTGAACTTGCTCTCTGCGCTGAGCCCCGTCGTCATGGCGACCATCGCGCCGCTCTCGGCGACGAAGGTCTCTCCCTGATCCAGGTGCACGACCGCCATCCCGTAGGACGGTCGGCTCTCCAGGTCGATCTTCATGAGTCCTCCCGATGAGGCCCGCCTTTTCCCCGGGGCGGGCGAAGGGCGGCAGGGTCCCAACCGACCACCACAAAGTCAATTGGGCACACGGGCTTGGCATGATCCCCCCATGAGGTTCCTCGCCCTGCTCCTGCTGCTCTGCGCTTGCACCCGCCCGGTGCCCGAGGACGAGCCGCTGATCGTCGGTCCCGGAGAGGCCGGCCTGGACGGGCTCCCCTTCGAGATGCCCCCGCTCCGGGCCACCGCGTCGATCGGCGCCGAGAACAGCGAAGGCGAGCGGATCTGGACGGTGCACGCCTCGGACGATCTCGACTGCGCCCGGCTGTTCCTGCGCGACTCCTTCGTCGAGGCCGCCCAGGAGCAGTTCCTGGTGGATGGGGACTTCGGCGCGCTCCAGGCAGCGATCGCCTCGGCCGATGCCGTGCTCTACCCCGCCGGGGCCTGGGTCTTTCGACTGGACCTGGGACCGCGCTCGTCCGCGGAGCAGATCCCGTCGGTGCCCGAGGTCGTGCTCTTCGGCGAGCGGCGCGTCGAGCTGCCGCCCGAAGGGGACGACGACGATTCCGCGGACGACGACGACTCCGCTGACATCGAGCCGCCCGTCCAGCTGGGCGCGGACGTCGAGGTGACCGCCGAGTTCCCCGGCATCACCGAGTTCGTCGGCAGCGAAGAAGGCGCGCGAGGCACCTTCCACTTCCAGGCCGCGTGGACCGGCGAGGAGGAGGGCTGGTACGAGTTCGACTTCGTCTTCGACGCGGCGGTCTGCGAGTAGGCGGCTACTCGAAGGCCTCCTTGACCTCGGGCTTCAGCAGCACGACCAGGGCCCAGATGCCGATGGGCAGGCCCAGGCAGCAGCAGGGGGAGAGGCAGGGGATCATGGCGATCACCGAGCCCGCGATGGCCAGCCCGTGACCCTTGAGCTGCATCATCTGCCAGGCGGCGAAGAAGACCAGACCGGCGAGCAGCAGCCCGAGCAGGTTGAAGACCACCCCGAAGCTGTCGGCGTTCTGGACGAGGCCCATGATGATGTCGGCCGACTCGGCCGGGAGCTCGCCGAGCAGGGCCTCGATGTCGGCCGGGTCCGTCTGGTTGAAGCCGAAGAGCGACCCGAGGATGTTGAAGACCTGAAGGCACGCGCCGAGGGCGGCTGTGACCATCAAGGCGATTGCGGGTGCCTGAACCTGGGACTTCGCGTCGCTCATCGTGCCCTCCTGAAGCGGCGGCATCATCGCAGCCGCGGCGCCTTCAGTCTCCCTGGTACTTCCGGTCCTTCTTGGTCTGGGCCCGCGCCTTCTTCGCGTCGACCCGCCGCCGCTGGGAAGCCCTCGTGGGCTTCGTGGGCTTCCGCTTCTTCGGCGGCGGCTTCAGCGCGTCGAGGATCAGGGCGCGGAGTCGCTCCTCGCAGTCCTGCTTGTTGGCCGTCTGCGAGCGCGAGGCGGACGAGACGATCCGCAGCACGCCGTCCTTGGTGATCCGCCCCTTCGCCAGCGTGCGCAGCCGCTCCTTCGCGGCGCGGTACAGCACCTCGGAGCCCTCCAGGTCGAAGCGCAGCTCCACCTGGGTCGAGGTCGTGTTGACGTGCTGCCCGCCCGGACCGCCGGATCGGCTGGCCCGCCACTCGAGATCCGAGTCGGGGATCGTGATCCCCGCGCGCACGTCGACAGGCATCGCTACGGCCGCAAGTTGCGCACCACCCCCACCTTGCTCAGCAGCCACAGGGCCCAGAACCCCGTGTCGAACTCCCAGGGCCGGTGCCCCAGGTTCGCGCGCGACTGCTTGTGGTGGTGGTTGTGGTGCAGCGCCTCGCCCCAGCCGAACAGGTCGATGGGGAAGAGGTTGGTGGAGGTGTCGCCGTTGTCCCAGTTGCGGTAGCCCATGGTGTGGCACAGGCCGTTGACCATGATCACGGTGCTGAACCACACCGAGCCCATGATCCCCGGCAGGCACAGCACGGCGGCGGGCAGGGACACAAAGGGCAGCAGGCAGAGCACACCGAGCACGAGCGGGATGCGGAAGATGACGAGCCCGGGCACGCCCTTCGCCTCCAGCCAGCGCACGAAGTGCTCGAAGGTGTCGTCCGGCAGCCCCGCCTCGAAGCGCGTGTAGTCCTGCGGGTTGCGCAGGCAGAGCTGGTAGCTCTGGAAGGTCTGCTTCGTGATGTTGCCGAGCGAGCCGCCGGTCTTCGTCGGGGAATGCGGGTCGTTCTCGGTGTCCGCGTCGGCGTGGTGCCAGCGGTGCAGGATGGCCCAGGCCCGGCCGCCGGTGCCCATGAAGAGCCAGTTCCAGACCCGGATCGGCCCCTCGACGAGGGGGTGGTAGTCGAACTGCTTGTGGCTGTAGCTGCGGTGGAAGAGCGTGCTGATCGTGAAGACGTTGAACTGCCGCATCACCAGCAGGAAGACGACGAGCGTCACCACCGGCAGATCCCCGCCGGTCGCGAGGTTCCACAGCACGAACAGCACCCCGCTGATGGCGATGGGCGCCCAGGTCAGGACGAAGTAGTTGAAGAGGGCCCAGCCCATCTTCTTCTTTGTCGGGCGATCGAACATCGCGACGGCGGCCATGAGCGGTCCTCGGTGCAGGTGCGCGCAAGGCTCTAGCAGCGCGCCCGCCCGGGCTCAACAGATGCGCTCACGCAGCGGGCGACTCGGGGTCTTCGACGGGGGGCTCCAGGCCGGCCTCGCGAAAGGCTTCCGCGGCGCAGCTGGGGCACAGGCCGTGGCTGAAGTGGGCGTTGCTGTGGTCCTGGACGTAGGACTCCACCGGCACCCAGGCCGCGGGGTCGCTGTGCTTGCCGTGTCGGTGCCGCACGCTCTTGCAGGACGCGCAGATGGGCAGCAGGCCTTCGAGCACCTGCATGCGCTGGCTCGCGTCGTCGAGGCGCTCCAGCAGGCGGACTTCGCGCTGCCCCGAGATCGCCAGCACCCCGAAGAGCGCGGCGTAGAGCAGCGCATGGCCGAGCAGCACGGCGACCTTCTGTTCGCGCGACGCCTCCTGGAGCGCCGTCGCGATCCCGCCGTCGTCGTCTTCGGTCATCGGCAGGTGGGACTGCAGGGTCTCCTGGGTCGAGTCGATGGTGCGGAGCTGAAGCGTGACCTCGGTCGCGAGCATCAGGACCAGGGCGATGGTCGTGATCAGCCGGACCCGCCGGATGCCCCGCAGTGCGTCGTGTGCTCCGGCCGCCAGTTGGCGTTGGGTGTCGGACTCCGGCAGGTCAGACATCATGAGGAGACCGTAGCCAGCAGGGAGGCCGCCAACAACGAATCGATCAGGACGCGGCACTCTGTCACACGGCTGTCACCGGGTAGGCTGCGCCGGTGCACCGCTTCCTCCTTCTCTTCCTTCTGCTGCCTCTGGCAGCCTGCGACAACCGGCGGCCCGGCACCTCCGGCGACGACGACGACAGCGCCGTCGACGACGACGATGTGGTCGACGACGACGACGCGGTGGACGACGACGACGCAGCGGACGACGACGACACCCCCGAGGACGACGACGACACCCCCGAGGACGACGACGACACCCCCGAGGACGACGACGACGCAGCGGACGACGACGACGACACCCCGGGCGACGACGACGACACCCCCGCGGACGACGACGACACCCCCGCGGACGACGACGACGACACCGCGGATGACGTGCTGCTGTTCGCGGAGAACGGCTGGGCGATCGACCTGTCCTCGGGCACCGTCGTGAGCCCCTCCGGCGGGGAGCAGTTCCTCGCCCAGGTGGCCGCCCGGCCTTTGCTCTGGAGCCTGGTGGAGCCGACCTTCACCGAGGTCACCGGCCTGCTGACCTTCGCCGAAGAATCCAGCTCCCCGCCGGTGCAGGACTTCTGCACCCCGACGACCTACGCGGAGACCGCCGGCTCCGGCCAGTGGACCAACCCGGAGTTCGAGACCACCCCGACGAGCCTGCGCAGCAGCTTCGACATCCCAAGCGTCGGGCTCATCGAGGTCGACATCCAGGAGCTGGTGCTCAGCGGGAGCTTCACCGGCTCGCTCGATCTGCTCGACCTGCGCTTCCAAGGGATCATCGACGTGCGCACGCTCGGCCTGGGCATTCCCTGCAGCCAGCTCGGCCTCTTCGTCCCCGGCATCGTCTGCGGGGCCTGCCCCGCGGACCCCTCGGCGCAGGAGTGCGTCATCCTCGACGTCATCGACCTGGAGGCGGATTCGATGCCCGGCCTGGAGTTGTTCGAGTGGTCGCAGTCCGACGTCGACAACAACTCCGGCTGCTGAGCTACTCCCCGCGGCGCCGCTTGCGCCGGCGCTCTTCGCCCTTCGTCATCCGCACGTCGCCGACCTTGTGGGCGGGGTCGCCGGCCCAGATCTCGCCGGGCGGCACGGTGCTCCACGAGGGCAGGAAGGTGCGCGGCTCCAGCTTGCTGCCGGCGCCCACCTTGACGCTCATGCCGAGCACGCAGCGCGGTCCCAGCTCGACGTCGTCGCCGATCTGAGCGCCCGGAGCCAGGTCGCAGAGCGCGCCGATGCGCACGTCCGAGCCGATGAGGCAGCCCGGCGCGACGTTGCTGTGCGCCCCGATGTTCGTGCGGTCGCCCACCACGATCGGCGCGAGGATGAGCTTGTCGCCCTGGCTCAAGTGCCCCGAGAGGTGCACGAAGTCGCCGATGTAGGTGAGGTGCCCCAGCCGCATCAGCCCCGGATTCCAGATCTGGGCGCCCGGGGAGATGTGGGACGACCACGACACCTGCGCACCCATGAGGCGGTAGTACAGCGCCCGCAGCCCGGTCAGCAGCTGGATGTGCGTGATGAAGGGCACGGGCACGTACTTCTCGAGGCCCCAGTGCAACAGGAAGACGAAGAAGGCGCGGTCCACGAAGACGCGGCTCGTGCCGGGGACCTCCTTCGGCAGCAGCGCCTTGAGCGCACCCAGCACCAGGGTCAGCGCGACCAGGAAGGCGACGTAGGCCAGCGGCAGGATCGCGGCGGCGGCCAGCGGTCCGAACAGCTCGTAGGCGGTCAGGGGAAGGGTGGCAGCGGCGGCGAGCGGCAAGCCCCAGACGAGCACGGCGCCGAGGCACCACAGCACGTCGAAGCCCATGATCATCCGCCCCTCGCGCAGCGAGAACGGCGAAGGCGCGCGGCTTGGCTCGCTGGGCAGCGTGTCGGTGTTGACGACGCGGAGGCCGTCCCCCGGGGGCGCCTCTTCGGGAGCTGCGGGCTCGTCCGCCGGGCTCACGCTGCGCCGGCTTCCTTCTCCGAGATCAGCTTCTTCACCAGGTTCTCGAACGTGGCGACCGTGAAGAGCCTCGGGATGTCGCGCACGGCAAAGCCGGCGGCGATCTTGTCGGGATCGACCTCGGGCATGGCCGCACGCAAGGCGATGGCCCCGGCGTCGGTGAGCTTGCCGTCGACTTCGAAGGCCTCGGCGGCGCCCTCGGCGGCGTTCCGCTCGATCTCACCGCGCGGGATCTTCACCCCGAACGCGCGCTCCAGCCGGAACGCGATGTCCAGGAAGTCCAGCGACTCCGCGCCCAGATCGTCGATCACGAGCGCGT
>JAJDAI010000369.1 GCA_029261955.1 Deltaproteobacteria bacterium
GCTCGAGGGCACCCTGGCGCGCCTGCCGGGCGCAGGCGCGACCACCTGGGCCGTGACGCGCGACGTGGGCACCACCAGCCGGCGGGAGCCCGACCCGAGCACACCCGCCCTGGCCTGGGACCTCGCCGCCGACGGCTCGGCCTGGTCGGAGCAGGGCTGCGAAGGCGGCGCCGCGCTCGCCGAGTGCCTCTGGGCGGCGGAGAAGGGCTGGCTCCTGCGCAGCCAACGCTCCTTCGGTCTGGACGAGGTCCGGGCGGCCCTGCGCTTCCGCGGCACGTCCCTGCCCCCGAGGATCGTCGGCCCCGAGGTGCAGATCGACTCCGCCGCGCACTGCCAGGCGCTCGTCACGCTCCGGGGCTGGTCCTTCGCCGGGCGCGAGGTGGGCCAGGAGAGCGCCGTGCTCCTCGGCTGGTCCGACGCCCCCGAGGTGGACGCCTCGCTGCGCGGGGCCGTGGTCGTGCCGATCCGCCTGGACGGGCGCCTGCGCCAGGTGCCGATCCGCTTGGACACGAGCCTCGACTGGCGTGAGGGCGGGCTCATCCGGCGGCTCTCGCTGGTCTCGTCCCACGAAGCCGCGGACGTCGAGGTGCACGGCGTGCAGCTGCGCGCCTGCCGCGAGTACGAGCCCTGGGCTGGCGCGCTGCCCGGCGACCCGGCGCTCATCCCCGAGCGGCCGCGACCCGTCTCGCCGCACGGCCCGGACACGGCGGGCCCGCTGCCCGGTTCAGAGCACCTGCGCTGAGGGCGGGCGACTCGCCGGAATACCGGGTCGCGCCTCGCAGAGTCAGGAGCCCGCGCCGTCGATCCGATCGAGCATGCGCTGCACCACGCGGTCGGCGGGGGCGGCGTCCGCGAGGGCCTGCCAGGCGCCGCGTGCCTCGTCCGGCCGGTCCTGCTCCCGCGCCTGGAGCGCGTCCTCGAACTCGGAGCGCTTCGACCACTTCGCCTCGCGCAGGCCGCGCTCGTCGCCGTCGAAGAGCTCGAAGACCTCGACCTCGGTGGTGCGCCCCTTGACCGGCACCTTGCCCAGCCGCCGCAGCAGGAAGCTGTCCGGCCCCGGCAAGTCGCCGACCACCTCGCCCGTGATCAGCGCGCCGCAGCTGAACTCCTTCGTCAGGCTCTCGACCCGGGAGGCCGTGTTCACCGCGTCGGAGATCACCGTGCCGTCCATGCGCTCCGCCTCACCGATCGTGCCGAGCATCAGCTCGCCGCGGTGCAGCCCGATCCCGATCTCGACGCCGTCGTCGGCGTCCCGGTTGGCGTTGAACTCCCGCAGGCTGCGCTGCATCGCGATCGCCGCGCGCACCGCGTCCTCGGCCGCGCCGGGGAACAGGGCCATGATCCCGTCGCCCAGGAACTTGTCGATGAAGCCGCCGTGGGTGCGGATGATCGGCCCGATGCGCCGCAGGTAGTCGTTGATGAACTCGAAGTTCTCCGAGGGGGTGCGCCCCTCCGAGCGGGTCGTGAAGCCCCGGATGTCGGCGAACATCACCGTCATGCGGCGCTCGACGGCGTCGCCCAGGCGCACGTCCGTGATGGCGTCCTTGCCGAGGAAGCGCAGGAACTGCTGCGGCACGAAGCGCGCGTAGGCCGCGTTCAGCTCGCGCAGGTCGTCGACCAGGCTCGCGTTCTCCAGCGCCACCGCGATCTGGGACGACAGGATGCGCAGCAGCTCCAGGCGGCCGGCGGTGAAGACGCCCGGAGCGAGCGTGTTCTCCAGCACGAGCACGCCGCCGAGGCGGCCCTGGTGGATGAGGGGGATGCCCATCAGCGAGCGCACCCCGCGGCCAGCCACCCCCACCGCGCGCTTGAAGCGGTCATCGGACTGCGCGTCCTCGACCACCACCGGCTGCCGGCCCGCGGCCACCAGCTTCACGAGGGCGGGGGAGGGCGCCTTCAGCTCGTCCAAGGCCTCGTCGAGCCGCACGAAGCGCCCGTTGCTCTCGCCGTGGGACACCAGGCGCAAGCCCCGGGGACCGTCGAGCAGGAGCCAGGCCTTCTCGGCCCCCGCGTTCTCCATCGCGAGGTGCGAGAGCCGGGCGAGCAGGGGATCGAGCTCGAGCTCGGCGGCGATGGACCGGGCCGCCTTGAGCACGGTCTCCATGTCCAGGTTCAGGGCCGCAGTCGTGGAGCTGCCCAGGGTGGAGGTCCGCGAGGTCTTGCCCGTCTCGGGGTCGAAGCCCAGCTCGCGCGCGCGGGCCGTCGCCCCGAAGCGAAGCCAGGCGTGGGCTGCGTCTGCGGTCCAGGCCGAGGCGGCGCGGGGGGAGCCGGCCGCCTTCAGGAAGCGCGCGGCGTGCTCGGCCGTCAGGGCGGCGTACCAGTGGGAGCCCAGCTGGATCGCGGCCTCCATGGCGCGCTCGTAGAGCGGCAGCGCGGCGGCGGCGTCTCCCCGCAGGCGGGCGATCTCGGCGTCGATGAGCAGCTGCTTGTGGCGGAAGGGCCCCGAGGCGGCCTGCACCGCGAGCGCTTCACGAGCCTCCTCGAGACCGGCCCACTCGGGGGAGCTCGGGCCCGTGCAGAGCCGGGCCAGCGTCAGCGCCTTCACCGCGGCATGCTCGGCGATGATCGGCATCGAGAAGGACGTGCCCAGCACGCGCTCGGCCGCGTCGAGGGCCTCGCGGGCAGCCCCGGCGCGGTCGCCCAGCAGCGCGAGGTGGGCCTCCAGCACGTGGAAGACGTGCAGCGGCACCCGGAAGAAGCGGCCCTCCATCGAGCGCACGAAGCCCGCGCTCGAGAAGCCCTCGTCCTCCAGGCTCCAGGTGGCCCGCGTCTCCCCCCGCAGCGCCCGCGCGAACTGCACGATCGGCGGCCGGAACATGATGTTGTCCTGGAGGCCGTGCCGCTCGCAGAACTCGGCCATCCGAATCGCGCGCCGCTCGGCGTCGTCCAGGGACTCCCCGGCGAGGCTCGTGGTGATGGCGCCCGAGGCGAGCGACCAGGCGGCGTAGATGACGTCGCCCGACGCGAGGGCGTTCTTGTAGCCCTCGTCCACCACGGCGACGGCGTCGGGCAAGGGGCGCGTCCAGTGCACCACGAAGCCGCCGACCATGAAGCGGGCCACGCTCTTCATGGCGTGCAGGCCCACCGCGTCGGCTACGGCGATCGCCGCCTCGCCGAAGGCCCGGCCCATCTCGTGCTGGCCCATGCCTCCGCTCAGCAGCATCGCCATGCCGGAGAAGCCGTATGCGCTGGATGGGGTCAGCCCGATGGTCAGGGCCCGGTGCGTCAGCGTCAGGCAGACCTCCTGCCAGAGCGCGCTGCGCTGGGTGAGGTAGGCGCAGGGGCCGATGGCGAAGAGGAAGCGCCCGATGGCGACCTCGCGCGGATCGTCCGTCCAGGTGCCCCGCTCGACGCCGTCCAGGCCGCCCCGGGCTTCCAGGGCCTGGCCCACCGCCGCGAACTTCTCCCCGATGCCTTCGGCCGAGGGGAAGCGGGGCAGGCCGGCGCCCAGCAGGTCGAGGGCGCTGAGCCCCGTCTCCACGACGCCACCCAGGTTGCCCTTGTGGTGGTTGAGCGCCATGTCGAGGCCGAAGACATCGAAGGGGCGGACCGCGCCGACGGTGTGCGCGCGCAGCTCGTCCAGGCGGGCGGCGGCCTCGTCGAAGGAGCCCACCAG
>JAJDAI010000370.1 GCA_029261955.1 Deltaproteobacteria bacterium
CTCGAGCTCATCGAGTCGGCCCGCGGGGACTTCGTCGCCTGGCTGCTCATCGCGTTTGGCCTGACCTACGCGTCCTGGGCCACCGTGAGGGCGCTTCGGGGAAAGACTCACGCTCATGCTCACGCTCACGGTGACGGCACCGTGCACGATCACGGCCACGATCACCGCCGTGAGCACCTGCACGCACACGCCCAGAAGCAGAAGGCCTTCCTGACCTTCTGGACCCTGTTCGTGGTCTTCGCCTTTGGGCCCTGCGAGGCCCTGATCCCCATCCTCATGGCCCCCGCCTGGGCCCAGGACTGGACGCTCATGGTCGGCGTCGTCGCGCTCTTCAGCTCGGTGACGGTCCTGACGATGCTCGGCTCGGTCGCAGCGCTCTACAAGGGCGTGAGCCTGGAGGCCTGGAGGCGCTTCGGGCTCGAGAAGTGGGCCGACTCGCTGGCCGGCGGCATCGTCGCGGCGAGCGGGGCGCTGATCCTCTTCGGGCTGTAGATCCGCTCAGCCGATCGGCTCACCGATGCACTGCATCGGCTCCAGGGAGCGCACCGGCAGGTCCGGGTCCACGTCCCGCAGCTCCTGCAGGAAGCCCCCGAAGTTCACGTTGAGCGAGAAGCCCATCTCCTGCTCCAGCGGCAGGAAGAAGTTGTCGTGGTGGTGGGGGATGACGAGGCTCGGCTTCAGCCGACCGATGATCCGCGCCACGTAGTCCTTCGTGAAGCTGCGCCCGGCGATGCCGCAGAGAAAGACGTCGCAGGGCTCGCGGATCTCCTCGTCCAGCAGGTCGCAGCTGCCCTGGTGGTACAGCGTGATGCCCGCCACCTCGATGCGCATGCCCCAGACCTGCCCGCAGCGGTAGGCGCTCTGGGTCAGCGACTCGGTGTGCTCGCAGGTCAACTCCCCGCCCTGGGGGACCGCCAGGCCGCCCAGCAGCTTGCTGTGCACGCTGGGTACGAAGGTCACCTTGAAGGGCCCGATCTCGATGGGCTCGTGCGGCGTCGCGATGACACCGTGCTCCGCCAGCCCGAAGAGCCCCAGCAGGTGCTGCGCCGACTTGCTCCCGTAGACCGTGCAGCGGTCTCGTCGCACGACGGCGGGCAGATCGAGGATGTGGTCGAAGTGCGCGTGCCCGACCAGAACCGCGTCGCAGCGCGGCAGCAAACGCTCGACCAGCGCGGCGTCCGAAGGCAGGGGCTTCGCGCGGAGGACCTCGGCGATCGGACGCCTGCTCACGAAGGGGTCGGTGAGGATCGTCGTGCCCTCATACGCGATGGCGAAGCAGGCGGTGCCGAACCACTGCAGGCCCAGGCCGGGCGGCAAGGTCGCGCCGCCCGAGCTCCAGTTGCAGTCCCGCGCCGCCGAGCGATCGTTGGCCTGGCGGGCGCCGGGGCGGAGCAGGAAGGGCAGGACATCGGAGTAGGGCGAAGCCATCCCGCGATGCTGGCAGCCCGGCGCCCCGTTGCGCAAATCCTCCGAAGAACCAATGTTCTAGGGCACACTTGGGGGGTAGTGGAACCGCGATCGGAGGCTCGATGCAATTCGACAAGCTGCCCGCCAACCCCCGCGCCATCGCCGTGTCCCGCCGCGCCGAAGGCATCGCCAACCGCCTGGTCCGGCGCTTGGATCGAACCAAGGACCGCTTTGGTCTGCGCGGCCGCAAGGGCCTCTACGACGACTCCAGCTACGAGTTCGTCGGAGGCGCCGGCGAGCTGCTCCGCACCCGCCATTACGACAAGTCGCTGCGCCTGCTCTGGAAGGCCGAGACCCACGCCCCCTGGCTGGGCTTCAAGGACGCCAGCAAGGAAGAGCGGCAGCTGCTCGGCATGGCCGAGAAGGCGATGACGGCCGACGAGAAGGCCGCCGTGGAGCGCATGGGTCTGCCCGAGTTCCGCGCGATGCTCGACCGCGAGTACACCGTCCGAGAGAAGCAGGCGATCGTCAACGTGCTCACCGCCATCGGCCACGGCGAAGCCTACGCCTGGCTCGTCTCCGCGGAGCTGCTGGGCCAGGTCAAGAGCACCGGCGCCCGCACCGCCCTGACCATGCAGGTCCTCGAAGAGGCGAAGCACTTCGTCGTGCTGCGCTCCCTGATGCGGGCCTTCGACGTGCCGATCCCCCGCCAGTCCGCCTGGGAGTACCTGCTGCTCGAAGGCGTGCTGAAGATGGACGGGCTCGAGAAGCTCTTCGGCATGAACGTGCTGGTCGAGGGCATCGCACTGAGCTTCTTCGGGCTGCTCGCGGACGCGCCGGGCCTCGAGATCCTCCAGATGTTCCACCTGGACGAGGCGCGGCACGCGGCGCTGCCGTCCAACTACTTCACCGAGTTCCCCATGTCGGAGTGGGAGAAGCGGAACCCGGCGAAGCGGCTCCAGCGACTCAAGCTGGTCCTGCCGGCCCTGGGCCTGATGCCGCACCTCGAGCCCGACCTGGCCGAGCTGGGCATCGACGCCTACGAGTTCGGCGGCTCGGTGGTCAACAAGATCAGCGCCCTGGCCTACCGCAACGGCTTCTACCTGCCCATGCCCCGCTGGGCCCTGCTGCTGGCCCTGGACGCGGTCTTCAACGGCTGGTGCGCGGTCACCCGCGACGAGCACAGCTGGAAGGACTTCACGGGCTTCGACTCGACGAAGAACGAGATCCTGCGTTCGGTCGAGCGGACCGTCTTCTTCGGCGCCGCCTGAGGCCGCCCTCAGTCCAGGACGTGCTGGTCCAGCACGAAGGCCGTCAGCGTGCCGCTGAGCACCTCGGTCTCGCCGACGGACACGGACACCGCGACCGTGCGCTTGCGGCCCTTCTCGGCCTCCACGCGGGCCGTGGCGAGCATCGTCTGCCCCACCTGCACCGGGGCCAGGAAGCGGCAGTCGGAGCCGCCCAGCACCACGTTCGGGTCGTTGACCGCCACCATCGCCGCGTAGTCCGCCAGGCCGAAGGTGAAGCCGCCGTGCACGAGGCCGCGGTCGTCCGCCGCCATGGCCGCGGTGCCGACGAGCTCCACGGTCGCGAGGCCATCCCCGACCGCGAGGACGGTGCCGACGAGGTCTGCGTTCATGCCGAGGTGGGTGCGCTGGTCCATGGAGCCTCCGAGGACGCGAGGGTGCCCGGTCGGGGGCGGCGATGGCAAGCCCGAGTAGGATGCCCGCATGCGCCTGCTGCTCCTCGCTGCCTTCCTCGTCGGCTGCCCCTTCCGGGCCGCGCCGGACTCCCCGCCACCCGCGCCGGTGTCGGTCGATCTGGACTTCGGGGGCGTGTTTGGCGGCGTCGTCCTCGACGGGACCCACGACAGCGCGGTGCTGCACGACCGCATCCTGGCACGCGTGCTGTTGGACCCCTCGGTGTTGAACCCGCACGGCGAGGGCACGCCCACGGAGCCCTGGACCCTCGCGCTGCTGCTGGACCGGCTGGCCGAGGGCCAGGCCCGCGCGCTGACCGTCCCCCCCGTCGCCGAGCCCGAAGCGCCCAGCTCGGCCCTGCAGCACCTGCGCTTCCTCTCGGGCGTCGACAGCTTTCCTGCGCTCGTGCAGCCCCAGGACGGCGGCTACCGCATCTCCACCCGCAGCTCCGCGGACGAGGAGTCGGTCTGCGGCGACGACTTCGAGGTGCAGCTCGGCTTCGTGGTCTTCCAGGGCGCGCTCCAGGCCCTGCCCGGAGGCGAGGTCGCCGCCACGTGGAACCTCTTCGCGATGCTGCCCATCACGGGCGACGCCATCGTGCCCGCCACGCTGCCCGACCCCACGCTCAACCCCGAGGGCTTCTGCCAGGGCGTCACGCTGGTGCTCGAGTACGACAAGCGCCTCCAGCGCAGCGGTCCAGCCTTCCAGCGGGCCGCCACGTCCGTCCTGGAGCAGGCCCTGGGGCCGCTGCTGCCCGTGGCGCCGCGTCCGCCTGACGAGCCGGACCCGCCCGCCGACGACTAGCCCTCGAAGCCGCTCGCGCGGTGGCTGCCGTCGCAGAAGGGCTTGTTGGAGGAGGCGCCGCAGCGGCACAGCCAGGCCTCGCTGCCGCGGAACACGACGTCCCCGTCGTCCGCGACCACCTCGAAGTCCCCGGTGACGTGCAGCGGCCCGTTGGGCACGCTCTGCACCGCCACCTCACCGACGCAGGAGAGCTCCGCCAGCCCCGACGGGTCCGGCAGGCCCTCGTCCGAGAAGCCCGCCCCCTTGTGGGCGTTGTCGCAGAAGGGCTTGTTCTGGCTGGCGCCGCAGCGGCAGATGGCCGCGCGCGTGTGCAGCACGTCCCCGACCTTGAACTGACCGCGCAGCTGCAGCGGGCCATCGGCCACCAGGCGGGCCGAGTTCCGCTCGTCGCCGGCTTCGGCCACCCCGCCGTCCTTGCGGGTGTAGGTCAGAGCGCCGGTGGGACACTGCTCGACCACGGCAACGACGGCGTCAGCGGCCGCGCGGCTCGGGTCGATCCACGGCCTGCGCTCAACGTCGAAGACCGCGGGCGCCCCATGCACACACTTTGCGGCGTGGATGCAGCGACCCAGGTCGAAGTGCAGGTCGATGGCGTCTGAGCTGTAGGTCTTCGCGGGCATCGCAGGGCCTTCCGGTTCGATGGACCGGGAGCATAGCCCCGGTTCTCCGAAGCCACCTCCCCCCGCAGAACGACGAAAGCCCCGCCGAAGCGAGGCCCTTGTCGACTAGCGAGAGCCGGGGCTCAGACCTTGACGCCCCAGTCCTTCGTGGCCTTCGCGAGGCCCTTCCGGGTGATGGTGCGCAGCGCGCGGGTGCTCAGGCGAACCCGAACCCACTTGCCGGCCTCGTCGTCCCACACGCGCTTGCTCTGCACATTCGGCTGCTGCCAGTGCTTCGTCTTGCGCTGCGAGTGGGAAACACGGTTCCCAGCCATCGGCTTCTTTCCAGTGAACCTGCACTTGGCCATGGTTCGCCTCCTTCAGCAGCAGCCCAGTGGGCTACTTCATCTTCGATTCTTTGAAGAGGACGTGCTTGCGCACCTTCGGGTCGTACTTCTTCATCTGAAGCTTGCCCGTGGCCGTACGTCGGTTCTTCGTCGTCGTATAGAAGTATCCCGTTCCAGCACTTGAAACGAGCTTGATCTTTTCACGCATCGTGACCTCCCTGTGGGTCGAAGCCGGCGGAATATACAGATGGACCTGGGACGCGTCAACTCAATCGAGTCGATCGCGATCGCCCCCGGCCGGGGACGGGGACCATGCCCGATCTGGACCCGAAGATCCAGACGCGACCACGGCGACCCCCGCAAATTGGGGTCGCCGTGGTGAGCGAGTTCCCGACCGGACCGTCGGGCTGAGACGCCGGTTCCGAGTCGGCGTCCAGGCGGAGTCCCCTAGGGAACAGGCTTGAGCAGCTCCGAGGGGTCCCGAGAGGCGGGCGCCGAACGACGCTCGCTGGACTCGGTGTCCTCGATGGCTGCGGGCGCGCGGCGGGTGCTGGCCCGGACCGCGTCGTCCAGAGCCGAGCCCATGCGCATCGCACCGTCGAACCGAACGCCCTCGTCCATCGTGATGATGGGCGAGGTGATGTTGCCGACGACCACGCCAGGAGCCCGCAGATCGCAACGAGTGCGGGCAATGACGTTGCCGTTGACGCGACCCGCGACGATCACCGTGGCGACGTCGATCTCGGCCTCGAGCTCAGCGTCGGGGCCGATTTCCAGCGTGTCGTTGCTGAAGATCTCACCCGTGAACTTGCCGTCGATGCGCACGCGGCCCTCGAAGGTCAGCTTGCCTTCGTAGATGCAGCCGCGCCCCAGGAAGGCGTTGAGCTCGTTGGCAGCGGTGCGAGCGGCCGGCGGTGGCGCCGTGCGGGGCGTCGGGGCGGGCAGCTGGCGGGCGGTGTCGTCCACCTCATCAGGCGGGGGGTTCGTGAACAGGGATTCACGGCGACCGAACTTCATCCTCTGTCTCCTCTCGAGGCCTCGGCGACAAGGCCACTTCTGCTACTGCTCGGGGTCGCCCCCGCTTCAGGTAGTGGGTGTCGGGTCCCCGAACGGGAGCCCGACCGTGCTCAAAAGACCGGGCCCTCGATGCGCTCGATGAGCCGGTCCAGATCTCCTTGGTTGTAGTACTCGACGACGATCTTCCCGCCCTCGCCACGCGCGCGAGGGCGCATCAGCACGCGGGTGCCCAGGTGCCGGGCGAGCCGGTCCTGCAGGTCCACCATCGGCGTGTCCAGCTCGGGGGTGCGGGCGCGGCTGCGCGCCCCGTTCGTCGTCTTGCGCACGAGTTCTTCGGTGGCCCGCACGGACAGACCGTCCGCGACCACCTTCGTGAAGACCTCGCGCATCAAGTCGTGGTCCTGAAGGCCCAGCAGGGCGCGGCCGTGGCCCATGCTGACGACCCCGCGGGCCAGCCCGTCGAGGATCTCGTCGGGCAGCTTCAGCAGGCGCAGCATGTTGCTGATGGTGCTGCGGTCCTTGCCCACGCGGCGGCTCAGCTCCTCCTGCGTGTAGTCGAACTGCTCCATCAGGGCGCGGTAGGCCTCGGCCTCTTCGACCGGGTTCAGGTCCTCGCGCTGGAGGTTCTCGATGAGCGCGATCTCCAGGGCCTCGGCCTGGTCCATGCGCCGGATGATGGCCGGGACCGTGCGCAGGCCCGCCTGGCAGGCCGCCCGGAAGCGGCGCTCACCCGCGACGATCTGGTAGCCGCCGTCCACGGGGCGCAGCAGGATCGGCTGGATGACGCCCTGCTCGCGGATCGAGGCGCACAGCTCCTGGAGCGGGGCCTCCTCGAAGTGCCGGCGGGGCTGCATCGGGTTGGCGGTCACCTCGTCGATGGGGATCTGCACCACGGCGCCGGACGCGAGCGCGGCGCGGGGGCTGTCCACGTCGAGGGCGCGGGCTTCGGGGATCAAGGACGCGAGGCCACGTCCCAGGGTGCTTCGCTTCTGCATGGTGCCTCCTACGCGGTGCGGTTGCGGCGAACCCGAGGCGCGTGGCGCTCGAGCAGCTCAGTGGCCAGATTGCGGTAGGCCCGAGCACCCTTGGCCGAGGGGTCGTAGGCAACGATGGGCAGACCGAACGACGGGGACTCGCCCAGCCGCACGTTCCGGGGAATGGTCGTCTCGAAGACCCGCTCGCCGAAGTGACGCCGCACGTCCGTCGCCACCTCGCGGCAGAGCCGGTTGCGCGTGTCGTACATCGTCAGCAGCACGCCCTCGTAGTCCAGCTTCGGGTTCAACCGCCGCTGGATGAGCTGGATGGTGCGCGTCAGCTCGCCGAGGCCCTCCAGGGCGAAGTACTCGGCCTGCAGGGGGATGAGCACCGTGTCCGCGGCCGTCAGCGCGTTGAGCGTCAGCAGACCGAGGCTCGGCGGGCAATCGATGATCACGTAGTCGAAGGGGACCGTCAGCGCCGCCAGCGCATCCACCAGGCGGTGCTCCCGGGCGATGGCGGAGGTCAGCTCGATCTCGGCGCCCACGAGGTCCGTGTTCGACGGAGCGACGGAGAGGCCGACGGTCTCGGTCGGGCGGATCACCTCGGAGAGGGGATGCTCGCTGCAGAGCACGTCGTAGATCGACTTGTCCGCGGAGCGCTTGTCCAGGCCGAGGCCGGAGGTCGCGTTCCCTTGCGGGTCCAGGTCGATGAGGAGGGTTCGGCAGCCTTGCTCAGAGAGGCAGGCCGCGAGGTTGATGGCCGTCGTGGTCTTGCCCACGCCGCCCTTCTGATTCGAAATCGCGATGATGTGTGCCATCGGCACCTTCCGCTTCTGCGTCCGCGTGCAGGGTCCGACCCGGGGGTCGCTGAGCCATCGCTCACCTGCGTTCAGCTGCTTCATCCGCTTGGGATGGTCGGAGAGTAATCCTCGGGATCATTCGCGCGCAACACAAAAATGGGAAAAATCGCCTGGACTGGCGCAGGGCCCGAATTCGCTGTGCGCAGCGGCCTCCACTCAGGAGCTTCGGACGAGCAGGGCGTGGAACCGCCCCTCCCCCTCCGGATGTTCCACGTGCAACATCCAGCCCTCGGGCGGCCATCCTTCTTTAGGGAGGCGCGCGCGTGAAGAGCCGACGAGGCAGGTGGTCGCTCCCCAGCGCTCGGCGGCCTCGACGACCTCGATGGGGGCTGCGAACGCGCGGGCGGTGAGCACGGCGGGCTCGGGCCCCTCCAGGTCCTCCTCGCGGCAGCCGTGTACCTCGACGTTCTTCAGGCCCATGGCGCGGGCCGCGGCGGCGAGGAAGCTGGCGCGCTTCCGGCGGGCCTCGACGAGGTGGACGGTGCGCTCGGGGTCGGCGGCGGCGGCGACGAGGCCGGGCAGGCCCGCACCGGAGCCCAGGTCCAGCAGGGTGCCGGGGCGCTCCGCGAGCAGGTGCACGCCGGCCCAGGCGCGCGCCAGGCCCTCCCGGAGCAGGTCGTCGGCCTTGCGCCAACCCACCAGGCGCTGCGCGCGCTGCCAGCGGTTGAGCTCGGCGGTCCACAGGGCGAGGCGCTCGGCGGTGCCCGGCGGCAGGGGTGCGATGGGGCTGAGCGCGGCCTCGATGGCAGGCGCGCTGCAGGTCAGCTGGGAGGATCGGCGGCTCATGAGGTGGGCTTCAAGCGGGACGCCAGCAGGGCCAGCGCGGCGGGGGTCATCCCGTCGATGCGCGCGGCAGCTGCCAGGTCGGGTGGGCGGAGGAGGGAGAGCTTCTCGACCAGCTCGTTGCGAAGACCGGCGACGCCGGCGAAGTCGAAGTCGGCAGGCAGGGGCAGCTCGCCGACGGCGCGGAGCTTCGCGACCTCCCGCTCCTGGCGCCCCAGGTAGCCCGCGTAGCGACACTGGATGAGCACCTGCTCTTCGATGTCGGGCGCGAGGTGAATGCCCAGGGCGGCGAGCGCCGCGGACACGTCGAGCTCGGGGCGACGGAGGACCTCGTCCAGGCCCATGGGCTTCGACAGCGCGGGGCTGCCCAGCGACAGCAGCGTGGCTTCCAGGGCGGATCCCGGCAGCGCGCGCCGGCTCCGAACCGCGGTCAAGCCCCGCTCGATGGCCTCGCGGCGCGCCTCGAACACGGCCCAGCGGGCATCGCTCACCAGGCCCAGCCCGCGGCCCAGCTCGGTCAGCCGCAGGTCCGCGTTGTCCTCGCGCAGCAGCAAGCGCCACTCCGCTCGGGACGTGAACATGCGGTAGGGCTCTTCGACCCCACGGTGCACGAGGTCGTCCACGAGCACGCCGATGTAGGCCTGGTCACGCCCCAGGATGAACGGGTCGCCACCGCGCACGGCGAGGCTCGCGTTGAGCCCTGCGACGAGGCCCTGCGCCGCTGCCTCCTCGTAGCCGGTGCTGCCGTTGATCTGGCCGGCGAGGTAGAGCCCGGGCAGGTGCCGGCTCTGGAGGGTCGCATCGAGGTCGCGCGGGTCGGCGTAGTCGTACTCGATGGCGTAGCCCGGCCGCACGATGCGCACCGACTCCAGGCCCTGAACCGTGTGCAGCGCGTCCAGCTGCGCCGCCACGGGCAGGCTGGTGGAGAAGCCGTTGGGGTAGACCTCCCGGCTCGCCAGGCCTTCGGGCTCGAGGAAGAGCCGGTGCGAGGTCTTGTCCGCGAAGCGGATGATCTTGTCCTCGATGGCGGGGCAGTAGCGGGGGCCTGCGCCGCTGATCGTCCGGTCGGCGCCGTAGAGCGGGCTGTGCCGCAGGGCCTCCTGGATGACCGCGTGCGTGCGCTCGTTCGTGTGGGTGACGTGGCAGCGGATCTGCGGCAGGGCCGAGGCCGGGCCGAGGAAGGAGAAGCGCCCGCCTGGGTGGTCGCCCTGCTGCATCGGCAGCCGGTGCCAGTCGATGGTGTGCGCGTCCAGGCGCGGCACCGTGCCCGTCTTCATGCGGCCCAGTCGATGCCCGAAGGCGGCCAGGGAGCCGCTCAACTCGTCGGCCGAAGGCGCCCCGTTGCCGCCGCCCGAGCGCCGGTGGGTGCCCGTGTGCAGCGTGCCCCGCAGGAAGGTCCCAGCGGTCACCACGGCCGCCCGACAGGCCAGCTCCGAGCCATCCCGCAGGCGCAGCCCAACGAGCCTGCCAGCGCGCTCCAGCAGGCCCACCGCTTCGCCCTCGATCACCGACAGGCCGGGGGTCGAACACGCGGTCCGGCCCATCCGCCGCTGGTAGAGGAAGCGGTCCACCTGCGCACGGCTCGAGCGCACGGCCAGGCCCTTGCGGGTGTTGAGGTACTTGAACTGGATGGTCGTGGCGTCCGCAGCCAGCGCCATCTCGCCACCCAAGGCGTCGATCTCGCGGACCAGGTGGCCCTTGGCCTGACCGCCCACCGCCGGGTTGCAGGGCATGCGCCCGATGCCGCCGATCTTGAGCGTCAACAGCGCGGTGGACGCGCCGGTGCGGGCAGCGGCCAGCGCGGCTTCCAGGCCAGCGTGCCCACCGCCAATGACGACGAGATCGAAGGTCCTTTGTTCCACGTGAAACACGGCGGCCGAATCCTGACGCCCGGGGGCGGGGGAGGCAAGGCCGGGTGGAGCGGAGTGCGTTCTTTCAGGAGCCGAAGGAGAACAAGGAACGCAGGGCCAGCACCAGCAGCCTCAGTGGCCCCCTCCGGCGGGGGTGCTCGGGCGACGCTTCTTGGGCTGTTTCCCTAGACGTAGGGAAGACCGCGCGGGGCTCGGCCCCGACCCGCAGGGGGTTCATCGTCTCACTCGGGGATCTCGTTCCACGTGAAACATCCTACTTCCCGATGCAGAAGCGGGTGAAGAGGGCGTCGAGCACCCCCTCCGAGGTCCAGGCTCCGGCCAGCTCCTCGAGCGCAGTTCCGGAGCGGCGCACAGCCTCCGCACAGAGCACCGGCTCGTCCAGGCCGAAGGGCTCGGCCTCGGCGAGCGCGGCGGCGGCCTGGAGCAGCGCCTGCCGCTGGCGCTCGGTGTGGAGCAGCAGCTCGTCGGTGTCCCCCGCGGCCGAGTCCAGGAGGCGCTGCCGCAGGGCCTCGATTCCAGGCTCCTCCGAGGGGCTCACCAGCTGCCATCCCCAGGCTTCCAGCTGGGTGCGGCGCTCGGCATCGAGCAGATCCGCGTGGGTGGCGACGCCGAAGTCCGGCTCATCCCAGGGCCCCTGCACCGCCCGGCCATCGCGCACCTGGAGCACCAGATCGGCGAGCGCTTCGGCCGCCACGCTCCGCGAGATGCCCTCGGCTTCCACGGCGTCGACGCCCTCGCGCCGGCCAGCGGTGTCCTCCAGGCGGAAGCTCAGCCCAGCCCAGTCCACGGACTCGGAGACCACGTCGCGGGTCGTGCCCGGCACGGCGCTGACGATGGCGCGACGGTGGCCCAGCAGGGCGTTGAAGAGGGTCGACTTGCCCGCGTTCACGGGCCCCGCGAGCACGACCCGACAGCCGTCCACGAGGCGGCGACCGCGCTCGGTGCTGGCGGCGAGCTGCTCCATCTGGAGGCGCAGCGCAGCCACGGAGCCCAGGCCGGCGCTCAGCTGGCCCTCGTCGACGTCCTCGGGGAAGTCGACGAGGGCCTCCAGGGCGACGGCGAGGGTGAGAAGCTCGTCCCGCCAGGCAGTCAGGCGCTGCTTGAGCTCACCGCCGAGGTGGCGCTGGGCCAGGCGGGTGGCCTGGAGGCTCGGGGCGCGGATGAGGGCGTCCACGGCCTCCGCCTGGACCAGGTCGAGGCGGCCGTTGCCGAGGGCACGGCGGGTGAATTCCCCGGGCTCTGCGACGCGCGCGCCGGCGAGGACGAGGGCACGCAGGGCTTCGCGCAGCAGCACGGGGTTGCCGTGCAGGTGCAGCTCGAGCACGTCCTCGCCCGTGTAGGAGCGAGGCCCCACGAAGCGCACCGCCAGCGCGCGGTCGAGCACGGAGCCGTCGGGTGCGCGCAGGCTGCGCAGGACCAGCCGACGGTCCGGCAGGGGAGCGCCCGGCAGCAGCCGGGAGATGACGGAGTCGAGGGAATCGGCGGGGCCCGAGGCACGCACGATGCCCACCGCTCCCCGCCCGGGGGGCGAGGAGACGGCGGCGATCACGTCCTGGAGTCGGACGGCGGCGAGCAGCTCGGGGGAGGCCCCGCTCAAGCTCAGGCCTTGAAGATCTCGACCACCTTGTCGTCGCCGGCGTTCACCGAGCGCGAGTCCACGCCGTCGATGTCCTTGACGGCCTGGTGGGCCAGGCGGCGCTCGTAGCTGTTCATGACGCCCAGGCGCACGGCCTCGCCGCTCTCAGCCACCTGCTGCCCCACGCCGCGCGCGTTCTCTTCGATGCGCGCGTCGCGGGCCGGATCCTTCTCGGGGCGTCCACGTCCACCGCGGTCGTCGCGTCCACGTCCACCGCGCTCCTCGCGTCCACGTGCGCCGCGCTCCTCGCGTCCACCACGTCCACCGCGCTCCTCGCGTCCACCACGTCCACCGCGGTCGTCGCGTCCACGTCCACCGCGGTCGTCGCGTCCACCGCGCTCCTCGCGGTCACGTCCGCCGCCACCACCGCCGCCACCGCGGGCGCGGTAGCCATCGACGTCCACGAAGACCTCGGCGTTGCCGCCGGACTTGGCCATCGCCGCACGCAGGAGCACCTGGAGCGCCTGGAGGTTCTTGCCCTCCTTGCCGATCAGCAGGCTGCTGTCCGCCTCGCTGCTGATGTCGACGACGAAGCGGTGCTGGTTCTTCGAGGTGCCGACGACCGCGTCGTCGCAGCCGAAGAGCACGAGCGTCTCGCGCATCCACTCGGCGGCGGACTCGGTGGAGGCGAGCTCGGCGCGGGACGCCGCGATGTCCTCGGCCGACTTGAGCGACGCGTCCACGAGGACGGTCCAGGCGCCCTCCTTGAAGTGCTCGCGCACGTAGTCCCAGGTCAACTCATCGGTGGAGCTGACGCCGAGCTGCGTGAGAGCGTTTTCGAGGGCTTCGCTGAGGGTCGGGCCTTCGCCCTGAATCGTCTGGGTCATGGTCTCTCTCTCCGGAGGGCAAGGAGGTTACTTGCCCTTCGCGGGAGCGGGGGTGGGGACCCCGTGCTGCCGGTGAATGATCCACTGCTGCAGGATGCTGAGGATGTTGTTGATGAGGATGTAGACCACCAGGCCGGCGGGCAGCGTGAACATGATCACGCTGAAGAAGATGGGCATGAACTTCATGACCATCTGCTGCGTCGCGTCGGAGGCGGTGTTGGGGGTGAACTTCTGCTGAGCCCACATCGTCACGCCCAGGATGAGCGGGAAGATGCCGATGGGATCACGCAGGGACAGGTCGACGAAGTAGAGGAACTCGGTCTGGTAGAGCTCGACGGAGTTCCAGAGCACGCGGTACAGGGCGAACCAGATGGGCATCTGCACCAGCATGGGCAGGCAGCCGCCCATGGGGTTGACGCCGTGGGTCTTCCACAGCTCCATCATCTCGCGGTTCAGGGCCTCGCGGTCGTCCCCCAGCCGCTCGCGCAGCGCGTTGATCTCAGGCTGCAGCGTCTGCATCGCCTTCATCGACTTGTAGGACTTCTGCGACAGCGGGAAGAGCAGGCCCTTGATGACCACGGTCAGCAGGATGATGGAGACGCCCCAGGATCCGACGAGCCCGAAGATGAACTTCAGGAAGGCCAGGATCGGCAGGGCCAGCAGGCCGAAGAAGCCGAAGTCCACGGCGCTGGCCATGGTCATCTTCGCTTCGTTGAAGTGCTCGAGGCTCTTGGCGCCCGTCCAGAGCTTGAAGCCGAAGCTGCGCACCTCGCCGGGAGCCAGCGTGAAGGCCTCGCCCCGCGCTTCGACGGAGAAGCGGCCCTCGGCCTGGGTGTCGCCCATGCGCAGGTCGCCGACCAGCTGCTCGTCGGGCTCCAGGCCCACCAGGAAGTAGCGGTCACCGACCCCAAGCCAGTCGATCTGGCCGGTGAAGGGGCGCTCTTCCTTCTCGAGCTTGCCCAGCCCGTAGTGCTCGACGTCGCCGTCCACCTGGGCCCACAGCTCGGTCTGCGGCCCGTAGCGGCCGGCCGAGCCCTCTTCCACGAGGTCCACCACGCCGAAGCTGGGCACCACGCGCTTGGGCTCCTGACCGAGGTTTCGGAACTCCACCGTGTAGCGGCTGATGGCGCCAGTCTCGGGCAGCTCGTAGCGCTTGATGACCTCGAGGGTGTCGTAGCGGGTCGAGAAGGCGAGGCTCTTGCCCTGCTCGCTGAGCACGCGGTAGTGGCCCGCGTCGACCGCGACGCCGCGGTCGTCCACGCCCACCGGCAGCAGCACCCCTTCGGGGTCGTGCACGATGTCGACGGGCTCGCCCTGCGGGCGGGCGATGGAGAAGGACTCCCACTTGAAGCCGTTGCTGAAGCCGGAGATGATCCAGGTGGGCAGCCAGTCGAGCTCGAAGGGCTCCTGGTAGGCGTTGACGCCGACGTGGTTGGGGCCACCGCCGAAGCTGCTGAAGCGGGCCGTGTGGCCCTCCCAGTCGCGGTCCAGGTTGCGCACGTCCACGGCGACGGCCGGGGCGGCCTCCTCGGCGGCGACGGCGGGCGCGGGGGTGGGGGTCTCGAGCTCGACCACCTCGACCGCGGCGGTCGCCGCTTCGGACGGCTCGGGCGGGGCCGGGGGCGGCTCCAGAACGAAGGTGCCGAAGATCCAGACCACGCCGGCGGTCAGCACGGCGGCGATGAGGAGGCGACGTTGCTCCTCCGGCTCCGGGGCTTGCTGCTCCATCAGACCTCAGCCTCTTCCTTCGACGGCCCGTTCAGCTCGGGCACGGGGTCGTAGCCACCGGGGTAGCCCGGGTGGCATCTGCAGACCCGCTTGAAGCCGAGCCAGCCGCCGCGCACTACGCCGTGCCGCTCAAGGGCTTGCATGGCGTACACCGAACAGCTGGGTTCGTACCGACAGGCCGGCGGCAGCATCGGCGAGATGAAGCGCTTGTAGCCTCGGAGGAGCAGCAGGAGCAGCCACTTCATCTCCTAGTTCCCCGCGGTCGGTGCGGGGCGGCGCGTTGCCTGGCGGCGGTTGATCCAGCTCAGAAACTCGCCGAGCTCCTGCTGGACGTCCTGCTGGTGCAGGCTCGGGGCGCCGGACCGGGCGATGACGACCAGATCCCAGTCACCATGGAGGCCGTGGCGCTCCAACCGAAACCACTCTCGAAGGAGCCGCTTGACCCGACTGCGCTGGGGGCTGTTGCCGACCTTCTTGCTGACCGTGAGGCCAAGGCGGCTGTGCCCCTGCTCCCCCGGTGCCCAGGCGACGATGAAGTGCCGGGTGCGGAAGGAGCGGCTGCGCCCCCGATGGACTCGGTATTCCGAGGTCCGCCGGATGCGCAACCCCTTCGGGAAGCGGAAGTCGACCAGTTCTACTTCTTGTAGGTGGTCGGCGAGAGCTTCGAGCGGGCCTTCAGGCGGCGCCGCTGGATGATCTTGCGACCGCTCTTGGTCGCCATGCGCACGCGGAACCCGTGGGTCCGGCGGCGCGAGGTGTTGCTGGGCTGAAACGTGCGCTTCATGGCCTGGAACTCCGCCCCCGACGGGGGCTCACAAGGGTACTTTTCGAAAAGGCGCGCAAAAATAAGGGCATGGCCCCACGCCTGTCAAGCTCCGAAGCGATCTGGTCCGATCGATCCCGAGCGGGCACGATCTCTACATGACCGCTGGCTACTCCGGAACCCCCCTCGTGAAGAAGCTCGGCATCAAGGCCGACCACCGGCTGCGCTTCGTGCGCCCTCCAGCGGGCCTGCCCGAGCTGCTCGGCCCCCTGCCCGAAGGCACCAGACACACCGAGGGCGAGGCCGACATCGTCTTGCTCTTCTGCCTCTCCGCCACCGAGCTGGACGAGCTCGCCGAGCAGGCCAGCCGCCTCGATCCCCGCGGCATGCTCTGGCTGGTCTGGCCCAAGAAGAGCTCGAAGGTGCCGACCGACCTCGACGGGAACGTCGTGCGGAGCCACGGCTTGTCCACAGGGCTCGTCGACGTGAAGGTCTGCGCCATCGACGCCACCTGGTCGGGCCTCAAGTTCGTCGTGCGCAAGGCCGACCGGTCGATCTGAAAAACGCTGCCCTCGCGAGCGCGCGCGCGGCAAGCACTGCGCGGCGGCGGAGCGGAGAACCCACAAGACCCGCGGCAGCACCGATCCGCCCGCCCGCCCGCCGCGTACCCCCGCTGCCATGCCCCTCCAGAGCCCCCTCCTCGGCAGATCCCCTCACCCGCTGTTAGCCTGGGCCGCGAACGGACCCGTGGCCCTGCACCCACCCCTCCCCAGCGACGCCGACCTCGTTGCCGCCATGGCCGGCGGCGACCGCGACGCCACCCGCCAGCTCTACGACCGACACGCCGGGCTGATGCTCGGCGTCGCGACGCGGCTGCTGAGCGACCGCTCGGCGGCGGAGGACCTCGTGCACGACGTGTTCCTGGAGGCCTGGCGCAACGCGGGCTCCTACGACCCAGGCCGCGGCACCGTCCGCACCTGGCTGATGGTCCGGCTGCGCAGCCGCGCGCTCGACCGCCTCCGCAGCGCCGCCTGGAGACGTCGGGTGGACACGGGCGACCGCATGCCGGAGCCGAGTGACCGCCCCGAGGTCGACCCCGCTGCGGGCGGGGACCGGGACCGGGTGCGCGGCGCCCTCGCGGAGCTCCCCGAGCCCCAGCGCCGGGTGCTGGAGCTCGCCTACTACCGCGGGCTCTCGTCCTCGGAGGTCGCCGACGTGCTCGGCGTGCCCGTGGGCACCGTCAAGTCCCGCACCGCCGCTGCCTTCCGCAAGCTGCGGGCAGCCCTGGGGAGCGCGGCATGACCGAAGACCTGCTCACCACCCTGCTCGAGCTCTTCGACGAGGCCGAGGTCCGCGAGCCCGGCTTGTCCCCAGACCAGCTGGCGGAGACGACGGCTCCCATCGCGCCGCCCGACGCCCTCTGGGCGCGCCTGGAAGCCTCCCTGGACGCCGAAGGCCTGTCCCCCTTCGCGGAGCAGCTGGGCGACCTCTTCGACGTGGGCATCACCCGCGCGCGTGAGCTGCTGGGCAGCATCGCGAGCACCGAGGGCTGGGAGGCCCTGCTGCCCGGGGTCCAGCTCTTCCACCTGACCGGCGGACCGGCCACGGCTGGCGCCGATGTGGGCTTCATCCGAGTCCAGCCCGGCGCTGCCTTCCCCCGGCACCGGCACCGCGGGGACGAGCACGCGCTCATCCTCACCGGGCGCCTTCGGGACTCGGATGGAAGCGAAGCCGGAGCCGGCGAACGCACCTTCCAGCCCGCCGGCAGCGAGCACTCCTTCGTCGCGGTGGGGGCCGAGGAGACGGTCTTCGCCGTCGTCGTCGGTGGAGTCGATTTTATCGACTGATCCACAGGCGTGATCCACAGGCAGTGCATGCGTGTCCGAAACGTACCCGCAGGATCGACCGATCCTGGTTTCGTGGCCTGATTCGACCCCCTCTCCCAGACTGTCCACAGGGGTGATCCACAGGTTTGTTCGTGTTTTGTTCGCAGTTGACATCGGGGCTGTGGACAACCCCTTCCGAAACGCTCCATGCGGGATCCGGTAGTGCCTGAAAAGGCAGGGGGTTTTGCGCGCCATCGTGGCGAGAATTCCCAGGCCGGATCGAATGTGACGAGCAGGTGATTTCCGCCTTTGCAGCGGCCCCCAACCTTCGTTAAACCTCCTGGGTGCCCGGGGCGATGCGGCCCACCTTCTCGGGCTCGAACACGACACGACGGTAACGGGGAACATGACTCCACTGCTTCGATCCCAATGGGACGAGGTCTGTGCCCGCGTTCGTGCGAAGGAGGACCCCTTCTTCCACGACCCCTGGCTCGACCGACTCTCCTTCGTCAGCTCCGGCCAGGGGACGGTTGTCCTCGCGACGCCGAACCGGCTGTATGCAGACTTCATCCAGGAGAACCTCGAACCCCGCCTCGTGCGCTACCTGCAGGAGGTGACCGAGGCGGCCTGGGGCATCAGCTACGAGCTGGACAGCAGCCTCGGGCCGGAGCAGCGCGGCGAGGAGGTCAGCGCGCCCGAGGCCGAACCCGAGCAGCGGCGCAGCCCGCCGCCGGGGCGCTTCCGCATCGATCCGCGGCAGAGCTTCGAGTCCTTCATCGTGGGCTCGGGCAACCAGTTCGCGGCCGCGGCCTGCCAGAACGTGGCCGAGCACCCCGGCCGCAACTACAACCCGCTCTTCATCTTCGGCGGCGTCGGCCTGGGCAAGACCCACCTGCTCAACGCCATCGGCAACCAGATGCTGCTGCGGAACCCGCGGACGCGCATCGTCTACCTGTCGGCCGAGGACTTCACGAACGAGATGATCAACTCCCTGCGCTTCAAGCGCATGGAGGAGTTCCGCGAGAAGTTCCGCCGCAAGTGCGACGTGCTGCTGGTGGACGACATCCAGTTCCTGGCCGGCCGCGAGCGCACGCAGGAGGAGTTCTTCCACACCTTCAACGCGCTGCACGGCTCGGGCAAGCAGATCGTGGTGACCGCCGATCGCTACCCGAAGGACATCGGCGGCCTGGAGGAGCGCCTGCGCTCCCGCTTCGACTGGGGCCTGGTGGCGGACGTGCAGCCGCCGGACACCGAGACGAAGGTCGCGATCCTCAAGAAGAAGGCGGACGAGGAGGGCATCGAGGTGCCGGCAGATGTCGGCTTCTTCATCGCCCGCCACGCCAACAGCAACATCCGCGAGCTCGAGGGCACGCTGACGCGGCTGCTGGCCATGGCGCGCTTCCACGGGGCGCCCATCACCCTGGAGTTCGCCCGGAGCTGCCTGGAGGGCTACCTGAGCCTCGGGGAGCCCACGACCTCGGTGGATTCGATCCTCGACGGCGTGGCGCGCTTCTTCAACGTGCGCGTCAGCGACATCAAGGGGCCTCGCCGGACGAAGCAGGTGGTCATGCCGCGGCAGATCGCCATGTACCTGACCCGCCGGCACACGGGCTTGAGCCTGCCGGAGATCGGCAAGCGCTTCGGCGGACGGGACCACACGACCGTCATTCACGCCGTGCGCAAGGTGAAGAGGCAGGTCGGCGAGGACCCGGCTTTCAAGAACAAAGTCGACCTGGTGGCCCGCACAACGGGCCTCCCCCTCGAGAACTAGAGCAGCGAGATCGTGCGATCGCGGGTCGCTGGGGCCCACGAACGCTTGCAGTAGCCTGTGGACAGTCGGTGGATTGCCTGTTGATGGCCAAGTGGACAGCATGTTAAAAACCGCCGTCTCAGAGGGTTTGGGGCACTTGTCCCCGATCTGTCCCACCAGTCCTCCACGGGTGTTCCACAGCCAAGGAACCCAGCAAAACCGGGCAGTTGAGGCCGTTACCCACAGCTGATTCCCCCACCTACTATGACTAGATCATGATCTATTGATCCTTAAGATCTTCGTACATAGAGGAGCAGCAGAGCCGACCATGGAATTCCTCATTGCCAAGGACGAGCTGATCCGAGCGCTCTCGCGAGTGCAGGGCATCGTGGAGAAACGCTCCACCAACCCGATCATCGCCAACGTGCTTCTCGAGGTGTCCGAAGAGGGCATGCGGGTCGCTGCCACCGACACCGAAGTCAGCTTCGTGGGTCGCTACAAGGCCGAATGCGCCCGCCCCGGCGCCCTGACCCTCGGAGCGCGCCAGCTCTACGAGATCGCGCGCCTGGTCCCGACCGACGCCGTCTCCTTCAACCTGCCCGAGGGCAGCGGCCAGATGGAGATCCGCTCCGGTAAGGCCTTCTTCAAGGTCCTGGGCCTGTCTGCGGACGAGTTCCCGCCCGTTCCGGATCCCAACGCGGAGGCGCCGGCGATCAGCCTGAGCTCCCGCGAGCTCAAGTCGCTCATCGACAAGACGCTGTTCGCGATCTCGAGCGACGACACGCGCACGGGCTTGAACGGCGCCCACGTCGAGGCCTTCAACGACGGCGCGGAGACGCGCATTCGCTTCGTCGCCACCGACGGGCACCGGCTGAGCCTCTGCGGGCGTTCCTTCGAGGGGACCATCGACTGGCCCGGCAGCCTGCTGCTGCCCAAGAAGGGTCTGTCGGAGCTGCGCAAGCTGGTCGAGGACGGGGACGGCGTGTGGCGCGTCTCCTTCACCGAGAACCAGGCCGTGTTCTGCCGGGACGCGATCGCCTTCTCCATGCGCCTGCTCGAGGGCGACTTCCCCGACTACAACCAGGTCATCCCCAGCTCCTGGCAGCGACGGCTGGAGCTGCGTCGCGACGACCTCGTCTCGGCCCTGCGCCGCGTGAGCATCCTGGCGGCTGAGAAGAGCCACCCGGTGCGCTTCGCCATCGAAGGCGGCGTGGTCGTGGTCACCGCGCGTCAGCCCGAAGCCGGCGAGGCACGCGAGGAGCTGGACGCGGAGGTGGAGGGCGCCGATCTCGAGGTCGGTTTCAACGCCCGCTACTTCCGAGACGCGCTCATGGCGCTGGACACCGAGACCGTGCTCATCGAGATCGGTGACTCGCTCTCCCCTTGCTTGCTCCGCCCCGGCGGGGGCAGCGAGTCGGACGAGCTGTACGTGATCATGCCGATGCGGCTGGAGTAGTTGCAGCTCAGCCGGCTGCGGCTGAGGGGCTTTCGCAACCTGGAGCCCCTGGACCTGGTGCTCGAGCCGGGCATCACGGTCTTCTGGGGAGACAACGGGCAGGGCAAGACGAACCTGCTCGAGGCCGTCTACCTGCTCGCCACCCTCAAGAGCTTTCGCGGCGCCAAGAACCGCGAGATGGTGCAGCACGATCAGCCGAGCGGCCTGGTCGAAGGGCGGCTGCTGAGCCAGGGCCTGCCCCGGGATCTCAGCGTCCAGATCGGGAAGAACGGGCGGCGGGTGCGCCTCGACGGCAAGTCCCCGCGATCCCTGACCGGCTACTTCGAGACCATCAAGGCCGTGGGCTTCGTGCCCGGTGATCTGCGCCTCGTCGATGGGCCCCCCGATGGCCGCCGAGCCTTCCTGGATCGGGCCGCCTTCACCGCAGATGCAGGGCACCTGGCATCTGTGAAGAGGTACGGCGCGGCGCTGAAGCAGAAGAACGGCTTGCTGCGCGCGATGCAGCGCGGTCGGCGGGTCGCGGCGGGCGAGCTGGCCGTCTGGAACGCGCAGGTCGTCAGCACCGGGGCCGATCTGGTGGGCCGACGCCTGGCCTTTCTCGCCGACTTCGTGCCCATCTTCCGGGAGCTGCACGAGGCCATCACGGGCTCGGCGAAGGGGCACGCGGAGCTCCGCTACCGGAGCTGCGTCGGCTCGGAGGCACGCGGCATGTCCCCCGCGGAGCTGGAGGCCGAGCTGGCTGGGCGCATCGCAGCGGCAGAGCCCGACGAGCGTCGGCGGGGCTTCAGCACCGTCGGGCCACACCGCGACGACTGGGAGCTGCGGGTCGGTGGCGAGGCGCTGAGGTCCTTCGGGTCCCAGGGCCAGGTGAGGTCGTCGGCGCTCGCCCTGCGGGTGGCCGAAGTGGTGCTCGCACGGGAGCGATCAGGCAGCACCCCGCTGTTTCTTCTGGACGACGTCGGCTCCGAGCTCGACCCGCACCGCAACGCCCGCCTCATGGACTTGCTGGGGGAGCTGCAAGCGCAGGTCCTGGTGACCACGACGGAGCGGGCGAACCTGAAGCTGGACCCGGGCGGCTACCGCGCGTTCCACGTGGAGCAGGGGCGGTTGGGCTAGCTCGGGCTCAGTCCAGGCGGGCGAGGGCGGCCTGGGTCAGCTGCCAGGTGGACTGGGAGACGCCCTGCTCAGGCTTCTGCACACGCTCGTAGGCCGTGCGGGCCTGTTCCGTGAGCCCGTAGCCCGCCGCGATGCGCCCGATCACGTACCAGTCCTCTTCCCGCGGCTGCCAGTTGTGCTGCTTCCCGCGCAGCTCGATGAGGGTCCTGCGGGCGTCCTCGAGCCGGTCCGATTCGGCGTAGGCCGCGGCCAGCGTGTGCAGGGCCGCGGTGCTCTGCCGCTTCCCCTTCGCGACCGCCTCCTCGGCGGCAGAGAGGCTGTGCTCCATCATCCCCGCCAGCAGGTAGCCCCACGCGAGGTTGTTCAGCGAGTAGGCCGGGTTGGAGCTCTTGCGTGCGGCGTCTTCGAGGCGCTCGAGCTCGTCGCGGTCGCGGAAGGACGAGGCCTGCCGGATGCGCACCTGCAGGGCGGCGGCCGGGTTGGTCTTCAACAGGACCTGCAGCGTGGCCGCGGCCTCGTCGCGCTTGCCCTGCTCCTGCTGGGTGAGCCAGAGCAGCTCCAGGGCGCGGCTGGTCGGCGCGGCGTCCACCAGCTCCTGCGCGACCGCTTCGGCCCGCTGGCCCTGCCCCGCCCGCAGCCACCACAGCAGCTCGGCCCGGCGAAGCTCCCACCTCGGGTAGCCCCCCTGTCGCTCGGCGGCCTTGCCGGATCGGCGGGCACAGTCCGCCGCGTCCCCGGAGCAGCCGAAGAGCAGCGAGAGGTCCTTCAGCTCGCGGGCGTCGGCCTGCTCGAGGGACAGCGGCAGATCCGGGAGGCGAATGGGCAGGAGAAGCGTCATCAGCTCGCGGGCAGCCTGGACCTCCCGGCGCGCCAGGCGGTTCCGGATCTCCAGGTGGAGCGCCTCGTCCCCGGGCTCCCCGAGCAGCTTCCACCGGCCGCGCTCGCGAACCACGAAGGTCGGTTCGGAGGCCTGATCCTCGTGGACCACCACCAGGGCGACGAGGTCGTCCGCCAGCGGGCGGATCTGGAACACATCCCGGGCCGCGAGCACGCGAACCGCGGCCTCGGCGTTCGCCACCTCGGCCATCTGCTCGGCGAATTTCCGACCGTGCGCGGTGATGGCCTCCATCGCGGCTTCGGGACCGCCGTGGGCCTCGATGGCGGAACTTCCGAGCAGCTCGGTCACGTCCGCTGAGCCCCGAGTGGGGTCGAAGAGGATCACCCGGTACATCGCCCCGCCGGGGCTGTTCTCCTGGAGCAGGCCGTGCAGATCCACCTCGGCCGCGCTCTCCATGGTCTCGATCAACTCGTAGGCCTCCTCACCATCCTGGGGGCCGATGGCCAGGCCCCCGATGGCCGCCGCGGCCTCCAACTCGCCCAGCTGGAACAGGACCCCGAACGCGCCGGCGAGGAGCTTCTTCTTCTCCTCCTCGCTCTGCGCGAAGCGCTGGGCTTCGGCAGTCGCCGCCTCGGCTCCGTCCAGGGCTGCGTGCAGCGCGACGCGAAGCCGGATCGTCAGCTCCCGGTCCGAGTCGAGGATCGTGCGGATCTCGTCGTCCTGGCCCGCCACCAACAGGTCGATGGTCGCTGCGTCCGGCAGGCGTCCCCCCCCGCCGAGCTCCACGGCCTTCCAGACCTGCGCGGCCGCTTCCTTCAGGTCCGAGCCCTCCCCGCGCAGCGCCCCGAGCGCGTTGTGCTCGAGCAGGCTGCCGAGCCGCACGCGGTGCTCGAAGCCCTCTGGATCCAGCTCGACCACCCGCTTCCAGGCCGCGATCGAGCCGTCGCGGTCCGAGCCGGGCCCGAAGTCCTCCCCCAAGAAGCCCGCGGCCCGCGCGTCGCCCAAGGTGCTCCAGGCGCGGACCCAGTTGGGGCGCTCCTGCACGACCTGCTCGGCCAGGGGACGGGCGCCCAGGGGCATGCCAGCTGCCAGCAGGGCCTCCGCCTGCCTCAGCCGGGGCAGCGGGTCGTCGGGATGCTCCGCTCCTGCGGCCCGGGCCGAGGCCAGGACCTCGTTGAAGCGGCCACTGCGCAGCAGCGCCAGGCTCTCGTGCTCCAGGGAGATCAGCAGGGTGGGGGTGGCCTGAACCCGCCCGACGAGGGCCCGCAGGGGCTCGAGCTCCTCCGCCGGGAAGGACCGCGGCCCGTCCAACTCGAAGCTGTTCTCGAGCACGAAGACCCCGTCCTCCTCACGGCTGCTCCGGGTCCAACGGCCGGGACCGGCCTGCTCGTCCAGGCTC
>JAJDAI010000038.1 GCA_029261955.1 Deltaproteobacteria bacterium
GCCGCCACCACCACCACCGCAGTCAGCAACAGCACAAGCCGCAACAACAAGGTAGCGGAGCACACAGCACGCGGCATGCAGCACACACCCTTTGCACATGCGACGGCATACGTGCCGCCGCTGCCAATACCAACGATGCCATCCGACGGCTCCAGCACGTCGCCGCTCCCCGTCACCTCCAGGGACAGCTCGCTGTCGCACACAATCATCACCGCCTCAAGCTTACGCAGGTACTTGTCCGTGCGCCACTCCTTGGCCAGCTCGACGGCCGCCCGCGCGAGGTTGCCCGGGTACTGGTTGAGCTTGCCCTCGAACTTGCCGAAGAGCGTCATGGCGTCCGCGGTGGAGCCGGCGAAGCCCGCCAGGATCTTGTCGTTGCCCAGGGTGCGGACCTTGCGGGCCGTGCCCTTGAGCACGGTGTTCCCGAGGGTTACCTGGCCATCAGCGGCGAGCACGACGCCCTCGGGGCGCCGCACAGCGAGAACGGTGGTCATCGAGTCTCCTGCGCCCCTCAGTCGGAGGCGTCGTCCTTGCCGCGGGGGTGGCAGGCGCGGTGCACGCCGAGCAAGCCCTCCACGGTGCGGTGGGTGTACTTCTGGGTGGTGGAGAGCGAGGCGTGGCCGAGCATCTCCTGGATGGACCGCAGATCGGCCCCTCCGTCGAGCAGGTGAGTGGCGAAGCTGTGCCGCAGCGCGTGAGGGTTCACGCCCTTGTCCACCGCCGCGACGAGGGCCCGCTGCTTGAGCAGCCGTTGCACCGAGCGGGCCGTGAGCCGGCCGCCGCGGGCGTTCAGGAAGAGCGCGTCGCCCTCGGGATGCAGCAGACGGCGGGCGGGCAGGTATTCGGCGAGCGCAGCACGGCAAGGCCCGCCCAGGGGGACCAACCGCTCTTTGCCACCTTTGCCGAGGACTCGCACCTCTCCCCTTCTGAGGTCGATGCGGGCGGTGTCAAGGCCCACGGCTTCGGAGACCCGCAGACCGCTCCCGTAGAGCAGCTCGGTGAGGGCCCGATCCCGCAGGCCGAGCAGGTCGGCGCGCAGGCCGTCCCCGGGGCGCTCCGCCTCCACCAGGCGGGTGGCTTCGCCCACGCCGAGGACGCGGGGCAGCGTGCGCGCCTGCTTCGGGGAGCTCAGCCGACGGGCCGGGTTGCGCTCGTGCCCCTCCCGCTCGGCGACCCAATCGAAGAAGGAGCGCAGCGCGGCCAGCTTGCGCGCCCGGGTCGCCGGGGACGAGGCGCCGTGCACGACAGCGAGGAAGGAGCGCAGGTCCCGCGGCTCGATGGAGTCCAGCTCCGTGATGCCCCTCTCTTCGAGGTGGCTCGCGGCCTGGAGCAGATCGCGGCGGTAGGCGTCGACCGTGCGCGGCGAACGGCCACGGATCGCCAGCAGCTGCTGGAGGAAGCGATCCACCGCCGTGCGCATCTCACGCAAGGGCGAGGTGCTCCGGTGCGTCGCGGCGCAGGCCCTGGGCGTCGGCCCAGGCGGCGAAGGCGGCGATGCAGGCCTGCCCCCGCTCCACCCGACGCTCCTTCTTCTGCTTCTTCTTCACCCGGATCTCGTCGGGCGGAAGCAGGCCGAAGTTGACGTTCATGGGCTGGAAGCGCTTCGGCTCCGCTTCGCGCAAATACGCGAGCAGGGCGCCGAACATGCTGCCCCTCGGCGGGGGCGGCAGCTCGCGGCCCTCCCGCTCGGCGACCACCGCCAGCGCAGCCCACAAGCCCATGGCGCTGGACTCGGTGTAGCCCTCGCAGCCCACGATCTGACCCGCGAAGGAGATGCGGCGCGCCTTGCGGAGGCGGAGCCCGTCGTCCAGCAGGCGTGGGGTGTTCAGGAAGGTGTTGCGGTGCACCGAGCCGAGGCGCAGGAACTCTGCGTCCTCGAGCCCCGGGATCATCTTGAAGACCCGCGCCTGCTCCCCGTAGCGCAGCTTGGTCTGGAAGCCGACGAGGTTCATCGCCGCGCCGTCGCGCGTCTCACGGCGCAGCTGGACCACGGCCCAGGGCCGGTGCCCCGTGGCCGGATCGCGCAGACCGACAGGCTTCATGGCACCGAAGCGCAAGCTCTCGCGCCCCTTCGCGACGATGGCCTCCAGGGGCTGGCAGCCGCCGAAGAAGATCTCCTTTTCGAAGTTCTTCGAGGGGACCTGCTCCGCCGCGAGCAGCGCGTCCACGAAGGCCTCGTACTGCTCCTTGTTCATGCCCAGGTTGAGGTAGTCGCCGTCGTCGTCGTCCTCGTAGCGGTTGGCCCAGAAGCCGCCCGTCACCGAGTCGACGTTCACGATGGGTGCGATCGCGTCGTAGAAGTAGAGGTCGTCGGTGCCGGTGAGGGCGTGCAGCTTCTCGGACAGCGCGGGCGAGGTCAGCGGCCCCGTGGCGACGATGACGCGGCCCTCGGGCAACTCCGTGACCTCCTCACGCCGGATCTCCAGGCAATCCAGGGACTCCAGCGAGCCGGTGATGGCCGCAGCGAAGCGCTCGCGGTCGACAGCCAGGGCGCCGCCAGCGGGCACGTGCGCCGACCAGCCGGCCGCGACCACGAGCGAGCCGAGGCAGTTCAGCTCGTGCTTGAAGATGCCCGGCGCCGTGTGCGGCATCTTGCTGCCGAGCGTGTTGCTGCAGACCAGCTCCGCCAGGTCGCCCGTGGAGTGCGCGGGGGTGGAGCGGACCGGCCGCATCTCGTGGAGCACGACCGGGATCCCGCGCGAGGCCAGCTGCCAGGC
>JAJDAI010000371.1 GCA_029261955.1 Deltaproteobacteria bacterium
TGGTTCCAGACAGGCAGCAGCGCCAGGCCGGGCAAGGCCTCGTCCAGGGTCCGCGCGATCGTGTCCAGTTCGCCGGGGTCGAGGGGGTCGCGGAAGGTCTGAACGAGCAGGATCGGGCCGTAGCGGTCCACGGTGAGGCCCGGGCGACCCTCGGTGACGCCGTGGAAGAGCCGAACGATGTCGGTGTCTTCGGCGGTGAGCCGCTCCAGCAGGGCGGAGCGGGCGTCGACGGCGCGGTTCAGCAGGTCGGGCAGCATGGCGCGGCGAGGTTAGCGGGCTTCGGGGGCTCGCGCCCTTGAGCTAGCCTTCGGCCGGGGCTGGAGGGTGCGGTGGCTGAGGGCAGGCGCAAGCTGGGGCCGGTGTCGAGGACGCTGCGATTCGTGGCGGCGGCGCTGCTCCTGGCCCTGCTGACTCCGCCGGTGCTCGTCGTGCTCCTGCTGCTGCTGCCCTGGCGGCTGGCGCGGATCCGGGTGGGCACCGCCTACGGCAACGTGCTCGGGCTCCTCATCGGCCGGGCCCTGGGCTTTCGCTACGCCGTGCGCGGTCGCGAGCGGCTGGCCGGGAGCATGCCCGCCATCTACGTGGTCAACCACAGCTCCGCCCTGGACCTGCTCGTGGGCCTGGCGCTGGTCCCGCGGGCCGCCTGTGGGGTGGCCAAGAAGCAGATGGCGCGGGTGCCGCTCTTCGGCCAGGCCTACCTGCTGTCGGGGCACCTGCTGCTCGACCGCGGCTCGCGCGACAAGGCTGTGGCGGCCATGGACTCCACCGCGCAGGTCATGAAGCGGCATGGGCTGGGCGTCTGGATCTGGCCCGAGGGCACGCGCAGCGAGGACGGGCGGCTCAAGCCCTTCAAGAAGGGCTTCGTGCACCTGGCCCTGGCGACGGGGCTGCCCGTCGTCCCGGTGGTCATCCACGACGCGCCGAGCCGCTGGCCGGCGCGCACGCTCGACTTCTACCCGGGCACGCTGCAGGTGGAGGTGCTGGAGCCCATCCCGACGGACTCCTGGTCCGCGGATCGGGTGGCGGAGCACGCCGAGGCCGTGCGGCAGGTGATCGCGGCGGCGCTGCCCGAGGGGCAGAGGCCGATCTGAGGGGTGCCCTCAGACGTTGAAGCGGAAGTGCATGACGTCGCCGTCCTGCACCACGTATTCCTTGCCTTCCACGTGCAGCTTGCCGGCCGCGCGCAGGGCCGCTTCGGAGCCGTTCTCCTCCAGGGCCTCGATCGTGTAGACCTCGGCCCGGATGAAGCCGCGCTCGAAGTCGGTGTGGATCACGCCGGCCGCCTGCGGGGCCTTCATGCCCTCGTGGATGGTCCAGGCGCGGATCTCCTTCTCGCCCGCCGTGAAGTAGGTGAAGAGGCCGAGCAGCTCGTAGGTGGCGCGGGCGAGGCGGTTGAGGCCCGGCTCCGTCAGGCCGAGGTCGGCCAGGAACTCGTCGCGCTCCTCGGGCTCCAGCTCGCTCAGCTCCGCCTCGACCTGGGCCGAGATGACGACCACGCCGGCGTTCTCACGCTCCGCGCGCTCGCGCACGAGGTCGACCATCGGGTTGGCCTCCAGCACGCCGTCCTCGGCCACGTTGCAGACGTAGAGCACCGGCTTGAGCGTGATGGGCTGGGAGTCGCGCATCGCCAGCAGCTCGTCCTCGGTCCACTCCTCGGAGCGCAGCGGGCGGCTGTCCTCGAGGATGGCGAGCATCTTCTCGGACACCCCGCGCTGGACCTTCGCGTCCTCGTCGCCGCCCCGGGCCGCCTTGGTCCACTTGTGGAGCCGGCGCTGCGCTGCGTCCATGTCGGCGAGGATGAGCTCCAGCTCGATCGTCTCGATGTCGCGGATCGGATCGACGGACCCGTCCACGTGCACGACGTCGCCGTCTTCGAAGCAGCGGACCACGTGCAGCACGGCGTCGACGGAGCGGATGTGGCCCAGGAACTGGTTGCCCAGCCCCTCGCCCTTGCTCGCGCCGCGCACCAGGCCCGCGATGTCGAGGATCTCGACGCTCGTGGGGATGACCTTGTCGGTCTTGATGTGCTTGTGGATGCGGGTGAGCCGCAGGTCCGGCACCGGCACGACGCCCACGTTGGGCTCGATGGTGCAGAACGGGTAGTTCTGGGCCTCGGCGCCCGCCGCGGTCAGGGCGTTGAAAAGGGTGGACTTGCCCACGTTGGGCAGCCCGACGATGCCGGCTTGCAGGGCCATTGGGCCTCCGTATGAAGGAGGCTCTCTACTGGAAGGCGGGCCGCTTGTCGACCGATCGATCCCTCAGCGGCGGCGGCGAATCGCCAGGGGCAGGAGCAGCAGCGCCGCGAGGGAGCTGCTGCGGCCGGCGGCGGAGCAGGCGGCGTCCTTCACCTCGTCCTGCTCGTCGGGCTCCTCGTCGGCCTCGTCGGAGGCCTCCTTGGCGGGCTCGGGCTCGGCGGGCTTCTCGGCGGCGACGACCGGGGCGGCCGTGATCTGCTCGACGGGCTCTTCGGTCGCCTCCGGCATCTTCTTGGGCTGCTCGGCGGGCGCTTCGCTGCTGGCCCCGTCCGCGCTGGTCTCGGCGCGCTTCGGCGCGGCGGGCAGCACCGTGCCGGCGCCGTGGACCTCGAAGTCCTCGGCCGCGTTGTCGCTGCTCCGGGTTCGCGTGCAGATGTTGTCGTGCAGCAGGCCGTCTTCGCTCTGGTGCGCGTAGATGATGTAGCGGCTGCCCTTCGTGTAGCTGCGACCGCAGGCGGCGCTGCTCCCGTTGGTGCGGATGCGCTGGATGGGCTCGGGGCTGCCCTTCCATTAGCGCAGGACCTCGAACTCGTACTCGACGCAGCCCATGGGGCGGCCAACGGCGACCACGCCGATGGGGCCCCCGATCGCGCGGGCC
>JAJDAI010000372.1 GCA_029261955.1 Deltaproteobacteria bacterium
GGAGCACCGGTACAGCGAGCAGTTCGCGGTGGAGACCGTCGCCGTCTCGCCCGACGGCAAGGAGATCGCGGCCGTCACCCGGGCCAGCCACCAGGGGCCGCGGGCCTGGGACCTGCGCAACGGGCGCACGGTCGAGTTGCCTCCCATGCACACCGCGGTCAACGCCATCGCCTACGACCCCGCCATGCGCTGGGTCGCCGTCACGGTCCAGGCGGACGTGCTGGAGACCGTGCCGAGCGGGCTGATCGTCTACGACCTGGGCAGCGGCAAGGCCGGCGAGGCCATGGTGGGTGGCGACGTGGTCAGCGACCTCGCGGTGAGCCCCGACGGCCGCGTGATCGTGGGCACCGACGGCACCTCGGTCTACGCCTGGGACTCCAAGGGCGGCGAGCCCCGCTCCGTGCTCGACGGCGCGCGCGGCGTGGTCTCCGTCTCCTTCGTCAGCGCCGACACCCTCGCGGTCGCGACCGACGACGGGGCGGCCATCCAGTTGGTGAGTCTGCGTGACGGTCGGGTCGCCGAGCGCTTCGACCTCAAGCCCGGTCGGGCGGCCCTCGCCGTGTCGCCGGAGGGGCGCTACGTCGCCGTGGACCACCCGCGCGGCATCCGCATCCAGGACCTGTGGGGCAGCGCCAGCCAGCAGCAGATCGTGCCGCTCGACGCGCAGGTCACCGCGCTGGACTGGGGTCAGTCCGGGGACACGCTGGTCGCCGGCACCGCCGACGGCCGGGTCGTGCCCTTCGAGGTGGTGGGCGCACGTGGGCTCGCAAGCAAGGGCAGCACCCCGATGCCGGACACGGCGCCCGCGGTTGTCAGGGCTGAGCCTTCCGAGGAGCCCGAGCGCCGCAAGAAGGAGGGCCCGCGCTTCGAATCGCGCCCCGACGTGAAGGCCTCGTTCAAGGCGCTGGTGCTCAGCTCCTTCGGCAACGACCCCCGCGACGGCGCACAGCTCGAGAAGGCGCTCCGCAAGAACATCAAGCGCCTGGAGCCCTGCTGGAAGAAGCAGAACCGGAAGGGCAACCCCGTCGTCGGCCGCCTGGTCTTCGGCCTGGCGCTCTCGCCCGAGGGCGAGGGGCGGCGCATCGGCGACCCCGATCCCGACGGCATCGGGAACCTCGAGCTGTCCGAGTGCCTCATGGAGCGCCTGAAGGAGCCGCTCTTCCCGGCGGGCCTGGGCAACGTCGACATCGAGCTGCACATCGAGCTGTCGGTCGCGCCGTGAAGCGCAGCGTCGGGGTGTGGCTCGGCGGAGCGGCCCTGGCGATCCTGGGCGGTGCGGCCGCTTCGCTGCTGTTTCGGGCGCCGCCGGCGCTGGATCCGGCCCTGCAGCTGCCGGCGAGCGAGACGGTGGTGGACGCCGAGGCCGTGCTGCACGAGCAGGTCGAAGCCCTGATCCAGGCGGCGCGGGGAAGCGAGCCCGTCGCCCAGCTCCCCGGCTTCGAGTCGGTGGCGATGCTGGCCGGTCGCGCAGATCAGAGCTGGATCGCCCAGCGGCTGACGCGGGACGACGTGCCGGCCGCCCTCGTCCTGGGCCTGGCCCGCAGGCTGCCCCGACGGCAAGCCGGTCCGGCGCGCGTGGCCGAGATCCTGGACCCGGTCCTCGCGTCGGGGAACGTGGACGCCATCGACACCGCGATCGGCGTCCTGCGGACCCGCGGGGAGCTGGACGCGAAGCACCACCCGCGCTGCGGCTGCAGCAGCGGGCTCTACGGCGGACGCTGGTTCCTCGTCTGGTCGGCGCGAACCGGCGTGGGGGCGGAGAAAGAAGCGGAAGGATTTCGGGCGCTTGCCGTGGAGGGCGGGCCGCGAGCGCTGGCGGTCCTCCTGACCGATTGACACCCCCTGGACCCTCCGGTAGCTTCCGGCCCCCGCGGAGGCAACTCCGTGCGCTCATTGAGAAACGCAACGATGCAGCATGACGACGAAGTCTTCATGGCCCTGGCCATGGAGGAGGCGAACGCCGCAGCAGAGGTTGGTGACGTGCCCGTCGGGGCCGTGCTGGTCTCGAACGGTGTGGTCGTGGCCCGGGGACGGAACCGCCGCGAAGAGTGCGGTGACCCCACCGCCCACGCCGAGATGGAGGCCCTGCGGGCCCCGTTCGGAGCCGGCTGGCGCCGCGAAGGCACCACGCTCTACGTCACGCTCGAGCCCTGCCCCATGTGCATGGGCGCCCTCGTCAACGCGAGGGTCGAGCGAGTCGTCTACGGCACCACCGACCGCAAGGCCGGCGCCGCACACACGCTGTATCGACTGGGCGAAGACCCGCGCCTCAACCACCGCGTGAACGCGGTGGGCGGAGTCCTGGCCCAGGAGTGTCGCGAACAGCTCACCGGCTTCTTCCGGGAGCTGCGCAAGCGGCGCAAGGCATCAAACGCGGAGAGGTGACCGAGCGGTCGAAGGTGCTCGCCTGGAAAGCGTGTGTGGGGCAACTCACCGAGGGTTCGAATCCCTCCCTCTCCGCCATTATCGACGAGCCCCCACCAGGGAGACCCGGTGGGGGTTTTGTCGTTCTTGGGGGGGGCGGTTCGGGGGAGGATGACCTGTGGATGGTGACCTTCCCCTGGCTTCCCGGACCACGTGACAAGCACGTCCAGCAGAAGCGACGGCGAAGAAGACGCGACGACATCACACGCCTGAGTTCAAGTCAGAGGCGGTCAAGTTGGTGAAAGGACGCTTGTGGTCCCTGCTCGCCGGGGGGCAAAGGGTGCTCCTGACGGGTCGGCCGACATCGAGACCGTCATGAAGACGGCCGTTGTCAAAGGTCGAGGCGACCGGCCCGGGCTGGTCCCCGCCACCCGAGGGTGGCAGGGAACAACCAGACGATCACTGCTCGTGAACGGGACAGGGGAGCTGAAGCCGGCCCGTTGAGCCCGCCGTGCGGTTCTTTGAAGAATCCCTGGCGGCCGTCGCACCTACCGCCTATTAAGTACGCATCGGTACGTACTTTACATACCGTGAGGTTGAGGGCCTCGAGGGGAGAAAGACACTGGCCGTGGGCCTTGATTCGATCCGTCCCTCTTCGCTCCGCTCCACAGCCCTGGCCGCTGTGTGCATCTTCGGTCTGGCAGTCCCGCAGGCGAGTCTCGCCGACGACGACGACAGCTGTGGGTCGATCTTCGACCGCAGCCTGCCGCCGCTTCCCGGCCTGTCGATCTCGCCGACCGGGAAACACCTCTACGCCAGCTGGTGGGCCTCGACGAGCGACGCCCCGCTGGGTGAGGGCCACCTCGCGGCCTGGCAGCTCCAGTCCGATCCCACCGCGGATGACTTTGGCGAGCTGCTCGACGCGGCGTCGGCTGGTGAGAGCTGGGACGCGGGCCCGCTGCTGGCGGCTCGGGAGGCGCTCCACGGCGAGGTGAATGCAGCCGCCCCGTCCCCGACTGGCGCCCGCACGGGCTACACAGCCCGGTGGCGCACCGCGTTCATGCACCCGCTGCTCCCCTTCGACGAGAGCTCGCTGTCGGCCCACTCCAACCTGCACCACCTCCTGGTCCCCCACGTCAACTGGGCGGAGAACCCGCACTGCGCGGAGGTGCGCACCGACTTCGACCACGACTGCGACTCGGACATCGACGATGCTCGATACCTGATCGACTTCTACCGCGGGGTCGCCGGCTCCGCGTTCGACGACGGCACCGAGCGGGGCACCTGGCGCCTCGGCTCGATGGGCAGCAGCATCGCGGTCGAGGCCCCTGCGCAGGTGGCCGGTGTCGCCACCCAGGCGCACTACGCGGCCTGGAAGGAGAAGCTCGCTACGCTCCCGGCGACGGTCTTCCTGTCCTCGAACGCGGGCATGCTGCACGCGTTCGACGTGGGCCCTGACGGGCTGCCGGGGCAGGAGCGATGGTTCTACGTACCGCGCTCCAAGGCCGATCACCGGTCCCACAGGGAGGTTGCCCGCACCCAGCTTCAGGGCGTGGTGCAGGAGGGACCTGCTCCCATCAACGACGGCCGGCTGGTCCTCGACAACGCCTGGCTCGATGGCTACAGCAACGGGCTTCCAGCCACGGAGAACACGGCGGCCTGCCCGCCGGTTGGCTGGAGCGCCGGGCTGGCGGACGGGCAGATCCATCAGGACGGATGCGAGTGGCACCGCGTCCTCCTGGCGGGCGGCGGGGCCGGCTCCAGGCTCGTCATCGCCCTGGACGTGACGAACCCCGAGCAGCCGCACAGCCTCTGGGAACGAAGCGCCGCCGAGGGCGCCGGGCGGACCACCCAGCTGCCTGCCGTGGGGCCGTTTCTGGACGCATCGACCGGCCCCCTGGAGATCCGCTGGCTCAGCGCCTGGACCTCCGGACTGCAGACTTCGGAGTCGGTGAGCGCCGAGCTCGGACACGGCTCCAGTCCCGACGACCTCGAAAGTCAGCGCGCCGCCCTCTACCTGCACGACCTGGACCCGTTCCCCTCTCGCGTGCCGACGGCCTATCCCTGGGAGGGCGTGCCCTTCGACCACCCGGACCTCGCGGCGGGGCCGGACGGGTTCGACATCTACGGCGCCGACGACCTGGGCGGCATCGGAGGGCTCTCGTTGGCCGACCTCGATGGGGACGGTGGCACCGACGTGGGGTGGTTCGGCGACTCCACCGGCCGGCTGTTCAAGGTGCTCTTCGACCCCCATCGGCCCGACCAGCCCACGGTTTGCTCGTTCGGCAGCGCGGCGACCACCGACGGCGTTCGGGCCATCGAGAACCGCCCGGCTGTGTCGCGGACGAAGGATGGCGAGCTGCTGGTGGCATGGGGCAGCGGCACGTCGCTGTCCTTCTCCAAGGACGTGCAGGGCGGTCTCTACGTCCTCAGTGACCCCGACCCCTTCGGCTGTTCGGCCGGAGTGCCCCCGTCATGCGCCGGGCAGGGCGCGCTGGACGAGCAAGGGCACCTCGCGTTCACCGGCCGGGGGGAGCACCTCTCCGGCGAGCCCATCGTCGTCGCTGGGAAGGTCTGGTTCACCACCCGGCTGCCCGACCTCGAGCACTGCCACCAGGGGCGGGCGCGGCTCTATTCGCTGGACATGGACTCCTGCGAGGGCGGTTGGTCGGAGCCCGCGTCCGAAGACCGTGTGGTGGTCGACTCGCTCTACACCGAGGTGGAGGGTGTGCTCTCCCGCCCGCTCTTCGCCAACGACCGGGTCTATGTGCTCGCCGTCGACGCCGGGGGCGCGGATCCGGCCGACCTGATCAACGTGCCGGCTGGCACGACCCCGCCCGGCCTTCGCTTCCGGCTGGCTGACTTCCGCAAGATCAACTGAACCCCAGGAGCACCCGATGAAGACCATCCCCTCGCGGTCCGCCTCCCAGTCTGGATACGCACTGCTGTTGGCGCTGATCGCGCTCCTGGTCCTGACCCTGCTCGGGGTGGTCTCACTGCAGGCGGCCCAGAGCAGTCTCGCCATCTCAGCCAACCAGAGGCGTCACGTCCAGCTGGGGTACGCCGCGGTGACAGGTCTCGACCACACGCGGGTCATCCTCGAGAACCCGGCGAAGGACGTCCCGGGACTGGCCGCTCAGGCCGCCGCCTCGCCGGGGCGCTGCCTGGAGCATTTCATCTCGGCGGCGAGCGAAGCCGAGACCGCCCCGGAGCCCCTGCAGGCGGGCGGCGTGGTGCTCGGCTCCTACTCGGTCGAACTCTGCTGGCCGATCTGCTCCCGGATGCTGAGCGGCACGATGCTCAACGCGAGCGACTCGGGGCAGAACACGGTGGCGTTGTCGATGCAGGTCGCCTCGGTCGGTCACGCCCCCGGGAGCACCAACTCCGTCGAGGTCGGCGGCACCCTGGTGGGGCGGGTGACCGGTGAGGACTGCAATGGCTTCTGATCGACGCCGCGGCGCTGAGGACGTGCCAGGACCTGCCTTTTGGGGTCGCTCCTCTTCGGCTTCGTCGATCCGGCCCCTGAACACCGAAACGAGGAGGGAGCCATGAGCATCCCCGAATACGTCGACGCGGTGAACCGCCGCTGTCGCGAGCAGAGCATCACGGACCCGAAGCTGGCGGCCGTCGTCGACGACATGCTCGACGGCCCAGACCGGCGGCAATTCCTGAGGGGCTCGGAGAAGCTGCTGGACGAGGAGGAGATCAACCCACGCAACCTCCGGAGCCTCCAGCTGCCGAGCCAGGCCTTGCGGGCGCTGGCCCTCGCCTTGCTGGTGCGGGGGCGTCACCTGCTCGAGACCCTCGAAGCCACCGACATCGATGCGCTGACCTCCCACGCCAAGGACGCCCACCTCGAGGCCGTGATGGCTGAGGAGCGGTACGCCGAGGCCCGGGCACTCGCCGCTGCCGGCGAGCCCCTGACGCCACCCGAGAGCAGGAGGGGCCTGGCGACCGAGCTCGAGCGCGAGCCGACCTTGGAACTGCTGGACTCCGTCGACGCGCTGCTCGACAAGTGGGGCGCCCTGGACCAGGAAGGGAGGGACCTGCTCCAAGCGACCCGGGAGCCCTGGGAGCTCCAGATCCGCGCCGCCGCCGACCAGACCGCCATGGCGCCTCGCGTTCCGCTCGACCAGAGTCCCCCGGGTCCCGAACGGCGCCCACCCCGCGACGCCACCACGATCGCCCTGGAGGCCCACAAGGAGGAGGTCGCCGAGGCCCAGCAGCGCGCCCGTGAGGCCGCTCGCTCGGTCGCCCGCATCACCTCGCGCCCGTCGGCGCTGTCGAGCACCTACGCGATCGCAACGATGATGTCCCGGCTGCTCGATGGCGTGGACGACTTCGACAACCTCCGCCTCCTCCAGCGGCTCTTCGACCTGCGCGACGATCTGGCTGCGCAGGGGTTCGGAAAGCCCGCGAGTCGTGTGCTCCGGGCCGTGACGCCCGTAGACGAGCAACGGTGGCAGGCGGCGAAGCTGGCCCGGGAGCGACACCTCCCCACGAGGAGGCGGAGCCGACCGAGGCCCCCGCCGAAGCCCCCGCCCAAGAGCGCGTGGTGGTCCCGGTTCGACCCCGCGCAGATCCGGCTCGCGGGTGTGGTTGCCGCGGCCGTCCTGGTGGCGGGGGTGTGGGCCATGACGTGAGCGGAGGCTCCCTGAGCGGCCGTCACGTTGACTCCTGGTGGGGCTCTCGCATGGCGAGCGCTGCTGCGGTTCGGCGCGCCGATCGAGATCCATGGCCCCGCGTCGCGAAACGTTCAATCTGCCAACTCCGCATGGCGGAGCTGCCTCTCCGGCAACAGCGATGGGTTGAGACGCGCAGCCGCAGAGTTGGCGTCTCCTGGTGGGCAGAGCTGGAGCCAAGCTACGACCCAGGACATACAGCACTCCCGCGAATGCGGCTGCATCACGTGCGGCTGGTCCGCTCCTGAGCGGCGTCCCTGAGGACAGGTCGCACAACCCCGATCCCGTCAACTCCGGTCGAGCACCGACGCTCCCCTCCTGGCTCCGACAGCTCATGAACACGGCCATCTCGGCGTCAGCCGATCACACGGCCGATGGGCGGGCGAGCACATGGGCGGCGTTCGAACGCTCGAAGACCCGATGAAGGAGAGAGAATCGAAGAGAAGCCTTGCCGAATCAAGGTGCAGAACTCGCGCGACACAACCCCGAGCCGACCTGCACTCCGTGACTTTCTTGCTGTCGTGCCAGCGCGGGCTACGCTCCCTCCTGCCACATCCACGCAGGCTGCGGACCGCGGCCATCGCACCCCACCCGGGGCGGCTGAAGAGGTTCCTGAATGCCCAGCTTGTTCTTGCTCCGAGCGGCCTCGCTCCTCGCAGTCCTCGGCCTGCTCCTCACCGGCTGCCCCGCTCCCTCCGATGACGACGACGTCACGGCGGACGACGACGACGCGACCCCGGACGACGACGACACAAGCCCGGACGACGACGACTCCGCGGACGATGACGACGACGCCATCCCGGAGATCGACGTGGACGGCGACGGCTCCCCCGCCGACCTCGACTGCGACGACAACGACCCCGCCCTGTTCCCCGGCAACGTCGAGCTGTGCGACGGTCAGGACAACGACTGCGACCCGGCCACGTCCGCCGGCGCGGGCGAGACCGACGGCGACGGCGACGGTGCGCTCGCCTGCGCCGATTGCGACGAGGCCTACCCGGCCCAGGCCGCCGCCTGCGAGCAGCTGTCCTGGAGCGCGTCCATCGGCGGCATGGGCTGCCTGGACCTGCGCGGCTTGCAGGCCGACCTGCTCGCCATGTCGACGCCGGTGCTGCCGACCGAGCCCTGCCCCGACGTCGGGGAGGACCTCGTGGAGCAGCTGATCGACGATGAGTGCGGCGGCCTCGAGACCTGGTTGACCACCGACGTCACGGGTGGCTGCAGCGACGACGGGGGCGTTGCCTTCGTTGGAGCGCTGCTGGACGAGACCGGCCGCGACGAGGCCGGCTGCGGCGGCGACACCCCTTGCGAGGGCAACTGGGGCTACGACTTCCGCGACAGCTCGCTGCTGGCGACCGCCTTCGGGCGCAGCACGGACGGACCCATCGTCATCGACCTCGCTTCGATGGACGGCACCCTGTCCTGCAACCACCACGAGTCCGAGAGCCAGGACTGCGAGTACAAGGACGACGAGTGCGTCTGCGAGTGGCGGGACACCCTCAACTCGAGCTTCGCCAGCGACCTTTCAGTGGACCTCGCGAGCGGCAGCGCGGGGCGCCTGGACGCCGGGCTCTGGACCCTGAACCTCAACGGCTCCCACACGATCACCAGCTGGGAGGAGCCCGCGCGGGACATCAGCGGCACGGCCACCCGCCAGACGCCCGGCGAGCACCGCGTCCTCACCATCGACCTGAACTGGGAGGGACCCTGCCGGGCCGAACCCAACCTGGGGAGTGTGGCCGTCGACGTGTTCGACGCCCCCGACGGCACCCCGCTGAGCACGCTGCTGCTGAGCTTCGACGGTGCGACCGCTTGCGACGGCTGCGGCCAGCTGAGCGTCGACGGGGCCCCGGCGGGCCAGCTGTGCGGCGGTTGGGACTTCTGAGGGACTCCGCTGAAGCCCCGCTCAGCGATCCAGGACCTGAACCCCGGCAGCACCGACGCAGGCAGGGTCGCGGGCTGCGCGGTGCCCTCGAAGGGGACGCGCGCCTCCCCCTTCAGGGCCTGGGCGGACTCCTCGAGCCAGTGGGCGTCGAAGAGAACGGTCTCGTGGGTGAAGACGGGGCGGTCGACGGCGAAGGTGTCGACGAGTCGGCGCATCTCCTCGACGACGGCCTTGGGGTCGCGGCGCCGGTAGGGCCGACCGAAGACCGAGCGGCTGCAGAAGCCGCAGGGCACCGGGCAGCCTCGGGCCGAGCTCAGGGGCAGTCCCCCGGCCTCAGCCCCGCGTCGGGGCGGCCGGCCACCTCGAGCCCATGGCGAGGGACCGAGGATGCCTTTGGCATGCTCGAGCATCTGCGGGCGTAGCTGGCCCACAGCAAGGGACGGCCGCCAACCGGGCCGGGGTCATGGCTTGCGCCCCCGCCAAGGTCACAGCGAGCTGGCGCGGCTGACCGAAGCCATCGAGGAGCTGGCCTGCGACCTGTGGGCCCTTGCCCACCCGGGCCTGAGTCGAACCGCCCGCGACCGGGCGTCCCTGCGGCACGCGGTGGCGTACTTCGACCTGCGGCAGGGGATCCACGCCGAATCAGCGGTCGACGACGGTCCCGTTCTGTCGGGCAGCGAGCACCAACAGAACGCTCCCGATCACCCCGGCCAGCGCGCTGGCGGCCAGCAGCCCACCCTTCGCAGCCAGCGCCAGCGCGGGATCGTCGACGGCGAGTGACGTGACGAACAGCGACATCGTGAACCCGATGCCAGCCAACCAGCCGGCCGCGTGAAGCTGGCGCCACGAGAAGCCCTCCGGCGGCGCGGCCAGGCCGGCCCGAACCGCGATCCAGGAGAACAGGGTGACGCCGAGGGGCTTCCCGAGCAGCAGCCCGAAGAACACCCCCGCAGAGACTGGGGTGATCAAGGAACCCTCGGCGCCTCCGCCGAGCACGACCCCAGCGTTCGCGAACGCGAACACGGGCATCACGCCGAACAGCACCCACGGCTGCAGCGCGTGCTCCCAACGGAGCAGCATCGGCTCCGTGCGGTTGCAGAGTTCGCGCATGGAGTGGACCCGCGTGGCGGGGGCGAACTCGTCGGGATCCTCGTGCTCCGCGAGCCCGAAGGCTCGGCGACCAAACAGCTCGAACGACTCGGGGGAGACCAGCCCTCGGGCCGGGATTGTCATGGCCAGGAGCACGCCGGCCACCGTGGCGTGAACGCCCGACTTCAGGACGAAGAGCCAGAGCAGCGCACCCAGGAGCGCGTAGGGGAGCGGGTGAAGGACCTTGCCCCGGCTCAGGCCGATCAGGCCGGCGAGGGCGGCAGCAGCGGCGAGAAGTGGCCCGGTCGCGAGCTCGCCCGAGTAGAAGAGCGCGATGATCAGGACCGCTCCGAGGTCGTCGATGACCGCGAGCGCGGTCAGGAACACCTTCAGCTCGATCGGTACGCGTCGGCCGAGCAGCGCCAGGATTCCCAGGGCGAAGGCGATGTCGGTGGCGGCGGGGATGGCCCAGCCCCGCGCGCCCTCTGTGCCCGCCGTCAGGACCAGGTAGATCAGCGCCGGCCCGACCATGCCGCCCAGCGCCGCGAAGGCGGGCAGGGCCGCGCGCCGCGGGCTGGACAAGGTGCCGTCGAGGAGCTCGCGCTTGATCTCCAATCCGACGAGCAGGAAGAACAACGCCATCAGGCCGTCGTTGATCCACAGCAGCAGGGGCTTGGAGAGGACCCAGCGGCCGAGGCCGACCGAGAACGGCGTCCCCAGGATCGACTCGTAGACGCTGCCGAACGACGAGTTCGCCCACGCGATCGCGACCGCGGTCGCGATCAGCAGCAGCAGCCCGCCGATCCCACCGGGCCCCAGCTGGCGAAGGGTGTCGACAAGCCCTCTGCGCGTCATCCCGGTGGGCTCGAGGCCAGCGACTCTCCACTCCCGAGGCAGACCGGGCACGGATGCATCGAGTAGGGGCTCCTGTTCGCAGCGCCGTACACCGAGTAGCGCCGATGGCGGCCTCGGCCCCCGCATCGAGCGCAGCGGGCCAGCCCGGACCGGGGTGAGTCCCCGCTCTGCGGC
>JAJDAI010000373.1 GCA_029261955.1 Deltaproteobacteria bacterium
CCGGAAACACGCGACGCCGGAGCGAGCTTCGCCACGCGGCCAGACGGCTCGACGGCATCGTCGCCGAGGTCACAAGGCCTGGGGGCCACCAGGATCGGCTCGATCTCAGGCTGTCCCCTCAAGCGGACGTCGGTCTTCCTCGGGTAGCCGATATCGACGGCGAGGCGCGGCCCGGTGTCCAGCACCGCCTTGTTTCGCGGGCTTCGGCCAACCGCGACGGTCTCTACACCAGCGTCACGAGGCCTGACGGCCGCCTGATGCGTCGCTTCTTCATGTCGACCGACCCTGATCCGCGGCGTCGCGCGAACCTCCGATTCGTCGAGTGGAGACCATCCTCGGCCGGGATGAGCGCTCGCTACATGAGCCTGGAGTACCGGAGCAACGAGAACCGTCCGAAAACCGTCATCGGTCCCAACGGATGGACCAGTACCAACCCGCCCGACCACCGCGTCACGCGCTCCTACACAGCGACGATGGACCTCCAAGAGGAAATCCTGCCCCGAGTGCGCGATCTCGGCACCCTGCTGCGCCCGAGTTCTGGCTTGAACGCCGCTGCAGCCTGGACCTACATGGTCGCCAACCCGGTCCGGCAGTGGCGCTACAACGCGCATGGCCAGATCACCCGAGCGATCGATGAGGACGGCTACGCGACGGAGTACCAGTACGACGGTAGGGGCTACCTGCTCGCCGTGGTCGCCGACGCGTCCCCCGCGGAGCCCGCCCGGGCGCTCACCGACCGGAGTCCGCCCGAACACCTCGTCACGACCGTGACACCTGGCCCCCTGGGCACGGTTGATGCGGTGACGACCCCTACGGGGGTTACGAGCCTGTCGCGGCGCGACCGCCTGGGCCGGACGTGGGCCACCCAGACGCTCTCCCATGGGACTGCCTTCGAGCAATCGGTCGTCCGCGACATCTGGGGACGAACGGTCACGACGCACGAGATCGAGCACAACCCGGCCGGCTTCGGCGCGATGACCCTCGCGCCGCCGATCGGCATGCCGACCGGGGGCAAGCTCTCGGAGGTCCGTGGCCGGGACCCGCTGGGGATGCCCGACGAGGTGGCGGGTTGGTTCGAGCCGAACCGCGCACCAGTCGTTCGGAACGCGACGTTCGACGCCAGCGGCTGGCTGGAGGAGACCGAGGTCGGCGGCATCACGAACGCGGTGGTCCGCACGGGGACAGGCCTCGCAGCGGACGTGAACACACCGAAGAACCGGACCTCGACCATCGACTACGACCTCGGGGGGCGGGTCCGCACGACCGTCACCGCGGCCGGGGCCCGGACCGACCGCTTCTACGACGGTCACGGGCGACTCGAAGCGGTCGTCGATCCAATGGGCGACATCACGCGCATGCGGTACGCCGAGGACGGAAGCTGGGTAGAGGAGAGCCGCCACGACGGGCGGAGCCACGGCAACGGCATGCAGCGCAAGCCGGACCTCGCAGCAGCCCACCTGGTGGCTCGAACGACACGAACGTACGACCTCCTCGGCAACCTCGTTCGGGTCGATCGCTGGCGCTTCCCGCCCGACCCCTCCGGGGGAACCGGCCCCACCGCTACGGTCCCGGGACCGGTAGGAGCTCCGGCCGGGCTAGCCCTACTGCCCGACGGGGAGTTGACCCCGGGCGATGGCGCCGTCACGACCATCTTCACCTACGACCGGCGCGGCAACCGCACGCAAGTTCTCTCGGATGACCTGGGACGGGAGATCGTCTTCTACGACGGGTTGAGGCGACTGATCCACGCCCGACAGCAGCTACCAGTCGGAAGGGTCGCGAGCCCCGCACACAACACGCCGACGTCCAGGTGGAGGTGGGCGAACCGCGGCCAGGTGGTCGATGCCCAGTACGACGCGGCGGGCCGGCTCCTGTCGCAGCGCGTGACCCACAAGCAGGACCCCGGCTCCCCGGTTCCGGAGACGGTGATCACGACGACGATCCGCTACACGAGCCTCGATCGACCAGCGGCGGTGACGGTCTCCGGCGGCAACCTCAGCCGGACCACGCGGTACGAGTACGACGACGCCGCGCGGACGCGTACGACGATCGACCCGAAGGGCCTGCGACGAGTCGAGGTGTTCTCGCCCAAGGGTACGCTGGCGGAGACCCGTCTAGAGGCGCCCTCGGCAAGTCCGGGCGGTGTACCCAGCATCCTCGTGCGAACGCGGTATGGCCGCGACTCGCTCGGCCGGATGCAGTGGGTCGAGCACGGCGGTGCTCGGCAGTTCCACCGCCATTGGGACCCGGTCGACGGGCTGCTCGAGCGAGAGGTCTACGCCGACGGCAGCTTCAGCCGCTACCAGTGGGACCAGGGCGGCCGCTTGGAGGTGAAGACGGATCGCGACCGAGCCGAGCTTCGCTTCGTCATCAACGACGGCGGCGAGGTCGAGCAGCTCTGGCTGGACGCGACCGGCGGCCGGTCGGCCACGGTGGGTCAGGTCCAGGAGTTCCGCTACGACCCGCTCGGGCGGGCGACGTTCGGAGCCGACCGGCCCAACGCCACCGAGATCGAGAGGACCTTCGATTCGCTCGGGACGTTGCTGCGCGAGACCCAGCGTGTCGGCGCGGACGCGACCGACGTCGACTACCAGTGGGCTGGTCGGATCCGTCGGGTGTCCTATCGCGGCGGGGTGCCCGGCGGCTGGCTCGAGCGAGAGGTCGACGGCCTGGGCCGGCTGAGGTTCGCGCGGGAGGGCAACGGCGTCGAGATGTCCCGCTATAGCTGGACGGGAGGGCTGCTGGGTTCGGTCACGATGCCCGAGCTGCATCGCGTGTACTCGCGGAACGGGCTGGGAGAGCCGGTGCACATGGCGTTCACGACGTTCGGGCTCCCGAATGCGGCTGGAGTCCGTTCCCCAGTGGTCAACGGTGGGCTCGACGAGGGGTGGGACGCGGCCGGGCTGCGGAACAACGTGGCCTGGACCTTCGGTACAGGCCCAACGGCCGCCCCGAAGATCGAAACGCGCCTGCAGCACGACCTCCGAGGTCGGCAGACCGACTTCGAGCAGGACATCTGGTACGGCCCGGTGCGTGCTACCTCTCCCGACGAGTCGCTGCGGGAGGCGCGCGACTACGACGCCCGGTCCAACATCGCTGCGATCTCTCGGAGCGGGGGACCGCCGGAGGTGCACACGGTCGATGACGCGGACGTCGTGAAGACCATCACCGGGCGGGTCGTCGACGACCGCGCGGGTCGGATGACGACGCTGGACGACCACGAGTACCGCTGGGACCACCTGGGCCGGCTGCTGGAGGTGGTGGACCGAACGACAGGGAGGGTGGTGACGCGCCACCGATACGGTCCGTTCGGGAGAATCCTGGAGAAGACCGGGGATGGGGCAACGCACCGCGAGGTGTTCGACGGCATCCACGGGATCGAGCGGTGGGACGTACAGCAGGGGTTGGCGTCGGTGTACCAGTACGGACCGGGAGCGGACAGACCGGAGCGGATGTGGCTCCCGCCGTCGGAGCCACCGGGCCCGCGCACCTATCTCGGCGACGCTATCGGTCATCTGGGCTGTGTGCTCGACCCCAGCGGGGATATCGGGGAACTCACGTCCTATGCAGGGTTCGGCTTCCCCACGTTCAGGGACAAGACTGGATCTGCTCGAGTTGCGAGCGCGTACAAATTGCCTCTGGCGTTCGGAGCTCGTCCGTTCGACGAAGCCGCGGGGCTATACGAGCATCGGGCCCGCTACTTCAATCCGAGCCTGGGACGCTGGGCGAACCTCGACCCCAAGGGTTTCGACGCTGGCTGGAACCTACACACGGCAATGGGGGGAGCGCCATGGAGCGCCCGGGACCCGCTGGGCAGGGATCACACCGGGCAGCACGAGGATTGCGAAAAGTGTGCAGAATACTGGGCGGGCACCGGTGACGGCGAGTTCTACATCAATAGATATCGGCGGTATCGCAACTACACGTCCGAGCATGGGACTTCGGGAGGCACGGGTTGGACTCCGCCACCGCAAGTTGAGGAGGAAGAGGAGTTCTCGTGGGCAAATACCTATGCTGACGAGGTCCTCACCGGGCTCCCCACCGGCTACATGTACGGGTGTATGTGCGTGGTCGACAGCCTCACCCTGGGATGGTGGACGAACCTCCGACGGGTGAAGGCCCAGAAGGCCCACGAGTGGGGTTTCGCAGGGACGACTGCGGGAGAGTTCGGCGAACTCATGGGGGACGTCGCCTCTACGGCCACCTTCACTGCGGTCGGTCTGAAGGTAGCCGGTGCTGGCCAGATTCCTCTAAGGGCAGGGCCCGCTCTCGTCACCTTCGAATTGGCGAACAACCCGATTGTTGTTGGTGAGGCAGCGGTCTTCATTACCTCCCTGGGGCTCCAGTCGCAGCACAAGGACGCGAGTGAAGCGGTTCGAGATGCGACGGCCGCTGCAGCGTTCGGCGGGGCTGTCCTCCGTGGAGTGGGCCTGGTAGCGGCTGCCCTCAGGCGATGGCGGCTAGCTTCTCGACTCCAGAATCAACGGGGCCCACTGGGTGATGGGCCATACAAACTCAACATCGGTGGGAGTGGCACGGAGACGGGCGTCGATGACTTCATCAACGTGAACCCGATTCAGCCCAGCACGGGAGGACCTGCCCGGCCCCATGGCGTTCCGAACCTGCTCCAAATCCGCGGCGAACAGATTCGAGAGTATTTCGGCCCAAGCTCAGTCGGTGAGATTCGCTCGTTTAGCCTCCCCGCCGAGGCCGTGAGCTGGCCGTCGTTCGCAGGGTCGGCATCAGAGGTCATGGTCCCCGGGGGAAGCCTGCAGATGGGAATGCAGCCCGGCGGAATACCGTTCGGAGTCCAGCAGGAAATCACCCGAGCCTTCGCCGAGGCTGGCTTCACCGACATCCAGTGGATCAGCGACGTTCTGATTAGAGCTAAGGCCCCGTGAACGTCCGGCGGGTCACCTACGGGTCCCGCCACCTCTCGGCCTCCTGGTCGACCCGTCGAGCGTCCAACTCGTACTGCTCCGCCATCGCCACCAGCATCGCCACCGTCTCCGGGAAGCCGGCCCCCACCAGGGCTGCTGCGTCCCGATACCCGTTGGCGATCGCTCGCTCCTGCTTGCCCCCGTCGGTGAGGCCTCTCGACCACGGGCCCCTCATGTTCGACCGCGCAACCATCATTCCCCGTTTGAGCTCCTCCGAGTCCCGACGCTCTAGGTACTCGCGGGCAAGGTCGCATGGCCACACGCCGTCCCGGCCGACCCCGGACCGGGCCAGGATCTTCCCAACGAACAGGTCGCTCGTCACGCGCCGCCCCGCAGCTCGCGCCCCCGCCCGCACCTCGTCCAGCCAGGACGCTAGAGCAGCCTCATCCGCTGGCCTCCCCTCGGAGTCGAGGCCCGTCGGGATCTGCTTCCAACTCTCGAGCAGGCGATAGGCCAGGAGAGCAAGGTTCGCCGTTCGCGCCTCCGAGTTCTCGTCTTTCCCTTCCTCCTCGTTCGCCTCCAGTTCATCCTCCGCAGCCGCTTCCCGTTCCACCTCGTCGTCTGCTCGATAGAGAGCACACAGCAACTCGATGACGAAGGCCGGATCCGTCTCCAGGCGCGCGTGCACGCGCCGGGGAGTCCGCCGCCGTTCGAGCAGGTCGAAGAACCGCAGCTCGAGATCGAAGCACTCGTCGTCCGACAGGTCGCCGGACGCCTCGGCGGCGTCCATCAGCTCGGCGATGTCGTGTGCGATCCGGCCGAGCTCCTGCCGGGCTTCCTCGCTGGCCAACAGCTCCTCGCGGGCCGCGACCAGCGCGTCTCGCAGGAGCTGCCCGGGCAGGCTTGCCGCCCTGACGGCCTTGCGTGGGCCGAGCGTCGCGGCCTGGCAGGCCGCGAGCGGTCGACCCACGGCGAGCAGCTCCCTCATGGCGACCTCGGTCGCGTCACCCTCGGGCAGGTTGACAAGCAGCGGGTAGGTCGGGACCCGCTCCCAGTACAGCCGACGAACCTTCGAGCCGAGGCTCTCGACCCACTCCCAGAGTTCGGGGTCAGGTCGCCACTCGCCCAGGAGGAGCTCGACCGCTCCGGAGACCCGCTCCTCGCGAAGCAGTTCGTCGACCACGCGGCGGAGCCAGTCCCGGCCCTGGTCTGCTAGTCGCTCCATCGAGCCCCGTGAATAGAGCCGAGGTAGGTCGCGCATGGCGCCGTCGTCGGGGTCTGCGCGGAGAAACTCTCGCTCGAGAGCAGGCTGCGCGCCGACCCGTCCCGCTGTTCCGGCCACGATCCCTGGGCAGTCCGCTGCAGCGAGGAGGTCCGCGAGCACAGCCGCTGGCTGGTCCTGGGCAAACACCTGCCTGATTGCCTCGGCCCGCAGCTCGTCCACACGCGCGTACCAATCGGTGACCTTCCCCGGTCGGCCCTCCGGCAGTTCCACCGACTGACGGAAGAGCCAGACGTGACGTTGTATGAGTTCCCCCGGCTCGAGATCGACGAGCAGGCGCTCCAGACGCGTCCGCTGTTCGGGCGTGAGCGCCCGGTCGCCTTCGGTCCAAATGCTGGCTCGGGACAGCAGGGAACGGACGGCGTCCCTGACATGGGCCGTCGCCTCGGCTGACGCCGGCTGGGTGGCACGCTCCTCCAGTGCTTCCAGGTACGTGTCCCGCCAGCTCGGGGCGAGCCTCTCGAACTCGCCCAGGAGCGATGCCCTCCGTTCGTCTTCGTGGGCGGACATGACCAGCAACTCGTTCACTGCCAGGACGAAGGTGTACGCGTCGTGACGGGAGACCCGCTGCTGGCGGACATGTTCGCCGTCCCGCCACCGGAACCGATGCGAGTACATGCCGGTCATGTGGGACTCCGGGAGTAAGGCCAACGAGAGCTGCCACCAGACCCGCTCGTCGATTCGCCGTACTGCACCCAGGGCACCCAACCTCTGCGTCTGGCCGGCCGCGGTCTGGGGCTTCCACCAGCGGAACACCGCGATCAGGCTGTCCCAGGGGCTGTTGCCGCGCGCTCCGCCAGCCCGTGCACACAACTCGGTCAGCAGCGTCACGACCCGGGGCATCCGATTGGGACACCACGCCATCGACTCCAGTGCCCAGAGCAGGGCGGGATGATAGGTCGGTCCCGACATTGGGCCGCCGCCCTCCGAGAAGAGGCGCTCGACCCCGTCCATGCCAAGGTCGAGACTCTCCCGCAGGGCGGCGAGGAACCTGCCCGGTGCTGCTTCGGCAAGGGTTACGAGGACATCGTCGAGCGACGCCCAAGACGTCCACTCGGGCCGAAGCAGTTCGCCGACCACGCCATCGACGAGAGGTTGCCTGGAGAAAGGCTGGCCCGGGCCACAGCCGCGGATCGCGAGCAGGGCCAGGCTCTCAACGAGTCCCCGCCTAAGCGCCTGCGAGTGAGGTAGGACGGCATCGCGGACGGGTGCCATCCAGCGATCGTCTGCGGGCAGGGTGAGCGCCGGGTCCTCCGTGCCGAGGACCTCTCGACACACCTCTAGGAACCGCTTCACGAGCTGACCAGAGGAGTCGATGTCGCCGGCGAGCCAACTCCAGGTGTCGAGGCGAGACCGCCAGAGCCACACTGCGGCTCGGTGGCGGACCGGCGGATTTGTCTCTCGAGCGAGTACCGAGCACAAGCGGCCGATCTCGTCCGCGCTGACCCCAGCGATGCTGGCCACCACGTCACGGTCCGCGTTGTTCCCCGGCATCCAGGCGCCCGCGAGCAGCTGGGCATGGAGCGGATCGGAGGCGTAGCGCCGACACCAGTCTGGCAGCGGGGACGGATGTCCGAGCAAGCTGCGGAGCGCAGCGAAGCTCCCTGCCGCATCGTTTGCGATCTGCTGGGCCCTGGTGGACCGGTC
>JAJDAI010000374.1 GCA_029261955.1 Deltaproteobacteria bacterium
GGCGGGTCGGGCGCGCGCTCGGTCGCCGACGTGAACACCGGCAGCCGCGCGATCAGTCCCGCGAATCCTTCGGCGACGGCCTGCGCCCCGCGCCCGCTGAAGTGGATGTTGTCTACGAAGTACTCCGACCCGACGATGCCCAGCTCAGCCTGCTCGGCCAGCAGCTCCGGAGTATCCAGGATCTGCAGCCCGCGCTGCCGGGCGAAGGCCCGCATGCCCTCGATGACCTCGCTGCCGGCTCGCTGGAAGGGCGGCAAGTCCGCGCCCACGTCCCGCGCCCGCTCGAACGCGTCCCGGGCCGCGGCGGGGTCGGAGTGCACGAGGCAGATGCCGGAGAGGAACCAGGACAGGGCGTAGCGTTCGGTGATCTGTTGGGCCTCGCGCAGCTTCGCCAGGGGCTCCGAACACCCCTCCTTCGCCTCGTCCGAGCCGAAGGCGACGGCCCACTCGGCGTAGGCGATGGGCACCTCCACGTCGGGGTAGCGCGTCCACCAGTCCTCGCTGCGCTCGCTCTGCTCCCGGGCCAGCAGGCGGTCCTCATCCATGAGCTCGCTCGCCTCGGCCACCAGCGCCTCCACCCGGGCCTGCTGCTCGGGGCTGAGCGGCTCCCAGAAGACGGACACGCGGGGCCGGAAGTCACGCAGGTTGGCGGCGGGCAGGCCCAGCACGACCTCCGTGTCCGCGTCGTCGAGCCGGTCCACCAGCGCGCCCAGGTTCGCCGTCAGCATCTGCACCATGTACCTGCGGTGCAGCCGCACGAACTCCGAGTAGCGCTCGCTGCCCATCTGCCCGCTGAAGTCGTGGGGCAGGAAGACGTCGTCCTTGTCGTGGGTGCGCTCGCCGCGCCAGGTGTCCTCGGGCTCGTAGCCGCTCGCCTGCCGCCAGCGTTTGTCCCGCAGGCGCCGCGCCAGCCGCCAGAAGTTGAGCCGGTTCAGCCGGGAGTCGAGGCCCGTCAGCGGGCCGCGCTGCTCCATCACGCTGTCGAGGAAGTCCTCGTGGAAGTAGTGGTAGCCCTGGTCGTTGTGGCCCGCGTAGACCACGACCACGTCGGGGTTGAAGGCCTCGATCTGCTTCGCGACGTCCAGCAGCTGAAAGGAGCTGAAGGAGCCGACGCCGGCGTTGATCACGTCGATCCGCCGGTCGGGGAAGCGTTCGCGGAGCAGGGTGCCGGTGCGCGCCGGGAAGGCCGCCTCCGCCTTGCGCGTCGGCCAGCCCTGGACCGAGCTGCCCCCCAGGAAGGCGATCCGCACAGCCTCGGGGCTCCGCTGCGCGGGGAAGCGCTGGTCCTGCACGAGCCAGGCGTCGTAGCCCTCCAGCAGCACCCGCCGGGTCGCGAAGTGGGTGCTCGGGGCGTCGGGGTCGGGCGCGAAGAGCGGGTTCAGGCGCTCCGGCATCTCGAAGTGCAGGTACTTCGCGGCCTCTTCCAGGCCCGGCATCGGGTAGTCGACGAAGCCGAAGAGCGCCCGGCTGCCGAGCTCCAGGGCGAGCAGCAGCAGCGCCGGCCCCAGGACCAGCGCCGCGAGCCGGAAGCCCCACTGCCGCACTCAGAGTTCCATGTCGAGCGCCTCGAAGCCCCCGTCACCCGAGTCCCGGGTCCGGCGGAAGCGAAGCAGCCGCACCGGCTCCTCGATTCCCTTCAGCTCGGCGACGAGGTCCTCGCTGAACCAGCCCAGCGCGCGCAGGGTGGAGCAGTCGTCGGTGATCTCGGCCATGTGCCGCGAGACGAGGATGTCGTCCCCGTCGCTCTTGGACTCGACCCGCGCGGCCAGGTTCACCGTGCGCCCGAAGTAGTCCAGGCGGTCGTTCAGTGTCACGACGATGCTCGGGCCCTCGTGCATGCCGACCTTGAGGGTGACCGGGTGGGTGTGGCCCTCCGCGGCGACGTGCTCCTCCACGAGGTCGTGCAGCTCCGACGCGGCGCGCAGGGCCTCCGTCGGCTTCCAGAAGGCGGCCATGATCGCGTCGCCGATGGTCTTGACGATGGCCCCGCCGTGGCGCGCGACGATGTCCTCGAGCACCGAGAAGTGCGTCCAGACCAGGTTGAAGGCCTTCGCGTCGCCGAGCTCGCCGTACATCGCCGTGCTGCCGACGAGGTCGGTGAAGAGGATGGTCACGCTCTCCACCGCGAGGGAGACGCCGGTCGTCAGCATCTCGCCCGAGAAGAGGTCGCGGAAGCGCTGGTCGGCGACGAGCTCACCGGCGACGAGGGCGTCCTCGGCCCAGCTCACGTCTTCGATCGCGACCAGCGCACGCCGCGAGCTGCGGTTCTGGACCACGACCACCGCCGGCTCGTCGGGGCGGAGCTTCGGATCCTCGCCCTGCAGCTCCTCGTCCGTGATGGTGATGACCCCGCCCGCTGTTCCGTCCAGCTGCGGATCCGAGATGACCCAGCGGAAGGCTTCGCTGCCACTCACCCGCAGCCGCGTGCGCCCCCGCGGGAAGCGAACCACCGGCTGCCAGGTCTCGCCCGGCTCCAGCATGCGCTGGTAGTGGATGTGCGGCGTCGCGCCGGGCCCGCCCTGGCAGTAGGTCGCGCGCTCCACCGAGCGGACCTGCGGGTGCGGCTCGAAGACGGCCTCCAGGGTGCGCGACAGGTCGACGGCGAAGCGCAGGTTGCAGGAGTCGCAGAAGGCCTCCTCCTCGACCTGGCCCAGGGAGTCGAGGGTGCCCTTGTCGCCGCGGCAGTGCGGGCAGATCAGGTCCCAACGTAGGCGCGTCATGCCGGTGTGGGTGGCGGCCAGGAAGGCGTCGAGCACCTCGCGGCGGGGCAGGCCCCACTGGTCGGCCTGGGCGTAGGGGCGGATGCGCTGAACCTGGTCGTCGTGATCGGTCAGCAGGATCTGGGCGATGCGGCCCACGGCGCCCGACTCGCTGATGCTGCGGGCCTTGCTGCTCAGGCGCTCCACCGCTGCGATCTGCTCCGGGCCGGGCTTGTAGGCGGCGAGCGATTCGAAGGACAGCGAGGGCAGCTCGTCCAGCTGGGACTCGTCGTCGCGCTCGGCCTGGAGGTGCTCGAAGACCCGCTCCTCCTGGGCGGACAGCCAGGCGCGCATCGCGGGCAGCACCTCGCGGCCGAAGCCCCAGCGCCAGACCTTGCCGAGCACGCCCCGCGGGGTCATGTGGAAGGAGTGGGTGCAGGTGCCGCCGGCGAGCGGGTCCGTGGGGTCGTTCGGGCTCAGCTCGAAGCGGTGGACCGAGCGCTCGAAGGGGCCCTTGCTGTAGACGCGCACGAGCTCGAAGTAGCGCTCCTTCTCCCAGGCCGAGAAGAACTCCTCGCCCACCAGCTTCAGGTGGTTGGCCGTCGTCGTGAAGTGGCGGCGCGCAGTGCCGTCGTCCTGGGGCTCGTCGCGGTAGTCGTAGGCGCCCAGACCCGCGGCGATGTTGAGCCGGTGCGTGTCGCTGTGCAGGGCCCAGGCGAGGGCGAGGGGGCCGCGGAAGGGCAGCTCCAACACGTAGGCGGGTGGGCCGATGTCGGTCAGCGGAGGTGGCCGGTGAGCCAGCTCGGGCAGTGGATCCGCGAGGTCCGGATCAAACTCCGTGGGCGCGTCGTCGGGATCGATCCCGGTCTGCGTTTGGGGTTCTGCCATGGGTGCTCCGCCGTGTGCCGGCGGGCCGATTGTAGCCTCCGATTGCCCAGGTCACCGCCGGGCGCGCGGTCCGTGAGCGGGGGCGATGAGCGGGTCGGCGGAGTCGTCGTCGTCTCCGGTGGCGTCGTCGTCGTCGGCGGAGTCGTCGTCGTCCATGACCGGGTCGTCGTCTTCGGCGCCGACGATGTCCTCAGAGGAGTCGTCGTCGTCGTCGGGCAGGGTCGCGTCGTCGTCGTCTCCGGTGGCGTCGTCGTCGTCCGCGGCGTCGTCGTCGTCCGCGGTGGCGTCGTCGTCGTCGAGTACGGGGTCATCGTCCTCGGCGCCCACGATGGGGTTGGAGGAGTCGTCGTCGTCGGGCTGCGCGGTGTCGTCGTCGTCGGGCTGCGCCGCGTCGTCGTCGTCGTCCGGGGGCCTGATGCCGTCCCCGCCGGCACCCGAGGTGCCGCCCGCGCAGGCGAAGCCGAGAAGAAGGACCGCGCTCAGCGCAGTCAGCAACCAGAATCGTCGAGCCATCATCCGTCCGTCCTCCGATCGGAGTCTGGCATCACCGACCTTGCTAGAATGTAACAAGTGTCGGTCACCCCCCTGGGCTCATGCCAAGTCGATCTGAGCACGGGCACGCTTCGGGCGGGCGGGTCGGAGACGGCCCTGTCCGAGCGCGAGCGCGAGCTCCTGCGCATGCTGATCGACGCGGCCGGTCAGGTGGTCTCCCGCGACGCCCTCGGGGGACCGGGCGGATCGCGGGCCGCGGACATGGGCGTCAGCCGGCTGCGCAAGCGGCTGGGCGAGGACGGCCACCGCATCGTCACCGTGCGCGGGCGGGGCTACCGCCTGGAGCTCAGTCGCGACGACGGCCTCGACGTGGGCTGGGGGAAGCTCGACCTCGACGCGCGCCGCGTGCACCTGCGCGACCGCAGCGTGGGCCTGACGGCGCAGCAGGCGAGGCTGCTGGAGCTGCTGGCGAAGACCCCCGGCCACCCCGTGCCGCGCGGCCGGCTCGCCGAGTCGATCTGGGGTCACGCCGACGCCACGCCCCAGCTCGACCTGCTGCTGCATCGCCTGCGGCATCGCCTGGAGCAGGACGCCGCGCAGCCCCGCTACGTCGTCTCCGTGCGCGGCCGGGGACTCGCGCTGCTGGACTCGCGCCCCACCACGCGCGCCCGCTCCATCCTCCCGGCGCAGGTGCAGCTCATCGGCCGTGAGCCGGCGCTGGCCCGGGCCCGGGAGCTGCTGCGGGGTCCAGGTCGGCGCGCGCTTGTCCACGGGCCGCCGGGCATCGGCAAGTCGGCCCTGGTCGTGGCCCTGGCAGCGGAGCACGTGGAGGCAGGCGGGGATTGCCTCTTCGTGGATCTGCACGGGGTCCGGGGGCAGGACGAGGCCGAGGGGCGGCTCTCGGGCCGCCTCGTGATGAGCGACCTGAGCGACGACGACGTGGTCGCCCGCTCCCTGAAGGCCCGAGGGCGTCTGCTGCTCGTCCTGGACGGCGCGCTGCCGCAGGGGCTCGCGACGCGCCTCGTCACCTGGCTGGACCGCGCGCCGGAGGTGGGGGCGCTCGCCGCAGCCCGGGACGCGGCCGAGGGCTGGCCCCAGCTCGATCTGCTGCCGCTGTCCGACGAGCACGCCCACGCCCTGCTGGAGCGCGCCGCCGGTCAGGCCCTGGGCACCGGCGCCGACCGCTTCGCCCGCCGCCTGGACGGGAACCCCCTGGCCTTGCAGCTGGTGGGCCGCAGCCTCCAGCGGGCGAGCGCGAGCGACCTCGACCGGCGCCTCGCCCTGCCCCTCACCGCGCTGCGCAAGGCCTGGCAGGCGACGCTCGAGGACCTCTCCCCGGCCGAGCACGACGCCGTCCTGGCGGCCAGCCTGTTCCGTCAGTGGTTCGATCGCGACGACCTGCGCTCGCTGAGCGGCGAGCTGGCGCCGGTCGCCAGCCTGCTCGGCCACTCCGTGCTCCAGGAGGTGAAGCCGGGCGAGCTGGAGCTCCCCCACGCGGCGCGCGAGCTGCTCCGGGCGGAGCTGCGCGGGGTCGAGGGGCGTGAGCTTCGGTCGCGCCACCGGGCCCGCTGCCGCGCCATCCTGCTCCGGGTGATCGGCGC
>JAJDAI010000375.1 GCA_029261955.1 Deltaproteobacteria bacterium
GCCGAAGTGCCTCCCAGCCGGTGCGGATCAGGACGAGGTCCGTCTCCGGTCGAAGATCCGCCCCTTCGAGGTGCTTCGGCTGCACGAGGTCGCCGGAGCCAACCCCGTCGACATCGGCCACGCAGACGTGGCGGAAGGTCCACCAATCCGCGTCGTAGTCGTTGATGCCGGGCGCGTCGTCGAAGAAGTGCAGCGGCGCGTCGATGTGCGTGCCGATGTGGTTCGACAGCGTGAACTTCTTGGTGTTGGCGGTGTGGCCGCACTCGATGCTGCTGTCCACCTCCGCCGAGAAGCCGGACCGGCCGGCGTAGCCGACGGTGTCGTCGCTCAGGATGTGGCTGAGGAAGATCATGGGGCGGGACTCCCGAATGGCGCGGCGACCGCGAGGCCGCCGGGGGGCTCAGAGGGTGGCGACGCAGTACAGGAACTTGTGGTCCCCGACGGGGTGCCCGGGGATGGCGACCCGCGGCTCCAGCTCGCCGACCTCGTCGGTCAGGGCGTCGGGCAGCAGCGTCAGCTTGCCGAAGACGATGCGCTTGAGCAGCGTCTTGCCGCGCATGGTCTTGGGGATGAGGTGCAGCTTCACGGCGACCCGCTTCACGATGGACAGGACCTTCGCCTTGCCGCTGTGGTCCACGGCGTCGAGGAAGCCGCAGCTCATCTGCACCTCGAAGCCCGCGTCCCGCACCAGCCGCTCCAGGTCCCGCGCGCCGAAGTAGGTGCGCGAGAAGGGGGAGGGGTTGAAGCCGTGCCACTCGCAGTTCACCGAGCTGATGATCAGCGTGCCGCCGGGGCTCAAGACCCGCCGCACCTCGCTCAGGAACTTGTCCGGATCGCTGAGGTAGTAGAGCGCCTCGAAGAGGATGACCTCGTCGAAGGAGTCGTCGTCGTACTCGAGGTCGAGCGCATCCCCGGCTTCGACCGCGACGTTGTCGAGCTCGCGGGCCCAGCGGGAGCTGCGGGTGACGTTGGCCGGCTCGATGTCGATGCCGGTGACCGTCTGCGCCACCGCCGCCAGGTAGGGCAGCCCCATGCCGGCGCCGCAAGCGACCTCCAGGACGCGTTTGCCGACCGCGTGCTCGCGGGCGAGGTGGTAGCGGGTGCGCAGGATCGACAACTGCTCGCTGCCCGCGCCGATGCCGGGGGTCTCGGTGATGCCCTCGAAGCTCATGGGTCCCTCAGGTGGGCGATCCGGCCCCCGCCGCTACCTCCTCCAGGTAGTCCGCGAAGGCGCCGTAGACCGCATCGGAATCGTAGTGTTGGTCGAACCAAAGCGCCGCTCTCTGTGACGCGGCGGCATGGTGCTCGGGATCGCGCAGGCGGTCCAGCCCCGACAGGAAGCCCGGGAGGTCGTCGGCGCGGTAGTGCTCGCCGAGGCCCTGCTCCTGGATCAGCGCGGCCGTCTCGCCTTCGAGGCTGGAGAGCATCGGCAGGCCGAAGCTCATGTACTCGATGGGCTTGTTGGGGATGCCCTGGGGCGCGGACTGCTTGTAGGCGGCGAGGCCCACGTGGGAGCGGCTCAGCACGCGGGACATGCGCTCGCGGTTGAGCCAGCCGGGGAAGTGCACGTTGGGCAGGCCCGCGGCCTTGCTGCGCCACTCCTCGCCGCGGTCTCCGTCTCCGCAGAAGACGAAGTGCACCGCCTGGTCAACGAGGCTGCGCGCGGCCGCGATGGGGGTGTTCAGGTCGTAGGTGGACCCGAAGGTGCCCACGAAGGTGCAGATGGTCGCCCCCTCGGGCACGCCCAGCTCGGCCAGCAGCGCGTCGTCCGCCTCGGGATCGGGGGGCACGTCCCACTTCTGGTAGGCCAGCGGCACGGTGCGGTCGAGGGGGCCGCGCGGCCGCCCGCTCTGCTTCAGACCCCAGGCCACGTAGGCGTCGGAGACCCCGGTGATCGCGGTGCAGCGCTCGAACTGCCGCCGGGTATCGCGGAAGGGCTTGGCCAGGGCGAGCCGGCCCAGCGGCCGGGCGGGGGCGGGCACGGCGTCGAGGAAGATGTCCGGCCAGAGGTCCCGCACGTCGAGGATGACGGGCACGCCGTGCCGCTCCCCGTAGCGAACGCACTCACGGCCCAATTCGATGGTCGGGAAGGAGCAGAAGATCACGTCCGGCTTCGCGAGCTTGCGGGCCATGCGGGTGAACTTGCGGGCGACGATCTCGTGGTCCAGGAAGCGGCGCGGACTGAGGTTCTTGTCGTAGCCGCAGCCGTGCGGCAGCACGAGGGTCCGGCCGTCGCCGAGGTCCCGGACCGTGTCGCGGTCGAAGCGCTGCGTCTTGCGGTTGTGATCGAAGGTGGAGCTGAACCAGACGACGGCGTGGCCGCGCGCCGCGAGGACCTGGGACTGGAGCCCGGTGCGGTACTCGCGGTCCTCGGGCTCGGTCGGCAGCGGTTCGCCGACCGTGACCAGCCAGATGGTCAGCCGGCTCAGCGGACGGCCGACTCGGCGACGAACACGATGTCCCCGGGCATCAGCGGGAAGTCGCGGTGCTCCCCCTGGGTGATCGCCTTGAAGGGCACGTCGAGGGAGATCTTCTCGCCCTTTTCGCCCTGCCGGGTGACGCGGACCGAGGACATGACGGCGGACTCCGTGGTCCCGCCGGCCTCGGCGATGGCCTGGACGAGGGTCATCTCCTCGTGAAAGGCGTAGCGTCCTGGCTTGTTGACCTGGCCCAGCACCGAGACCTTGCGCGAGCTGAATTCAGCCACGAAGACCGTCACTTGCGGATCCCGGACGTAGTCGGCTGCGAGGCCGCCGCGGATGAGATCGCTCAGCTCGGTCGCCGTCTTGCCGCCCGCGCTCAGCACGCCGAGCAGCGGGTAGGAGAAGGTGCCGTCCGCGTCCACGCGGTAGGTGCCGGAGAGGCCCTCGTCCTCCAGGACGCGGACCTCGAAGACATCACCCGGCCCCAGAACCTCCCGCAGGTCCACCTGGGCGGGGACCTTGTAGTCGGGAGTGGGGGCGCTCCGGGGACATGCGGACAGGAGGAGGGCCAGGAGGAGCGGCACGATCAGCGAAAGCCTCGACATGGGGGGAAGGTAATCCCCTTGGGACGGGCGGTCCAGTGAGCTTGCGGAGTTCCGGCTGCGCCGCGCAGGGCCCCCCGGGACCCGCGCCGGGGTGGATCGGGCCGATCCAGGAAACGGAGGTGCCAGGCCTCGAAATCGGCCCCATCTTGGTGCCCGAGCCAGCGGTTCGATCCTTGCGGTCGAGCCCGTTCAACGGTAATAGCACCCGCGTTCGCGCAGGTGGGGGTAGGGGAAGACCTCCACCGAAGCCCGACACTCCGGAGTCCCCTTGTACGCAAAGCTGCAGCCGATCACGGGAGGCCACGGGAACCCGCCTCCGCCCGCACCGCCTGCTCGCCTGGAGCCCGACGCGGGCCTGGACTACCTCAGCATCGTGATGAACCGGTGGTGGCTGGTCGTCCTCGTGACGGTGCTGACGATCGCAGGTGTGGCGGCGCTGACGGCGCTTCAGACGCCGACCTACGAGTCCACGGCGACCATCCTCGTCGGTCCGGAGGCGCCCCGCGTTCTCGGCGACCAGGAGAAGGGCTTCCGGCTCGAGGGCACCCGCCGCAACTTCAACCACTACCGCTACTACCTTCAGACGCAGCTCCACGTGATTCACAGCCGCCCCATCATGGAGCGGGTGGTGGATCGTTTTGGGCTCGCGGACGACCCCACCTTCCTCGCGCCGCCGAAGGAAGGGGCAGCCGAGCAGCCCTCGGTCGAGCGCCGCCGGCACCGCGCGGTCAGCCAGCTCCTCCGCAGCGTGCGCGTCGTGCCCGTGGACAAGACGGAGGTCGTGCAGATCACCGTGGCGGACCACGACGCGGTGCGGGCCGCGGACCTCGCGAACGCCGTGGCGGACGAGTACATCCAGTGGACGATCGAGCGGGGTGAAGCCGCCGGCGTTCGTGCGGCGGTCTGGCTGCGCGAGCAGCAGAAGTCGCTTCGGGCCGAGGTCGAGACGGCCGAGGACCTGCTCTTCGCCTTCCGCAGCGAGCACCAGCTGCTGGCGACCCCGGTCGAGGACCGCTCGAACACGGGCCTGCAGCGCGTCGCCGACCTGGCGACGGCGGAGACCACCGCCGAGATCAGGCGCATCGGGCTGTCGGCGGAGTGGGAGGACATCCAGGCCTTCCTGCAGAGCGACGAGGGGGAGCCCCCCTCCCGCATCGCCAACGACCCCGTGCTGTCGGACCTGCGCGCCAAGCTCTTCGAACTGGAGGGCCAGGACGCTCAGCTGGCCTCGAAGCTGCTCGACCGGCACCCGGACCTCATCGATCTGCGAGCGCGCCTGACCTACACGCGCAGCCGCACCGCCACCGAGATCCAGCGGATCGTGTCGTCACTGGAGGCCGATCTGGCCGAAGCCGGCCGCACCGAACGCATGCTCGAGGCGCGGCTTGACGGCGCGACCTCCGACGCGGTCGAGGTGTCCCGGCTCGAGGGCGAGTACCACCGCATCGAGCGCGAGCTGGAGGCCAAGCGCCGGGTGGCGGAGCTGGTCGACGACCGGCTGATGAACACCACCCTGGGCAGTCAGCTCAAGACGACCAACCTCTTCGAGCACAGCCGCGCGCTGCCCTCGCGCCACGCGTCGCGGCCCAAGCCGGCGGCGAACCTGGCGTTTGGCGTCGTGCTCGGCCTGTTCCTCGGCGTCGTCGCCGTGCTCGGCCTCGACCAGCTCGACGACGCCATCCGCGGCGGCGCGGACCTCGAGCAGCGCCTCGGCATCCCGGTGCTCGGCGTCATCCCCCTGGTCAAGCCCGAGGGAGCGCCTGCGCGTCCCCGCCGTGGCCCGACCGAGCGGCTCGGCCACGCGGACATGTACGTGCTGGAGAACCCGCGATCCGTGGTCGCCGAGTGCTTCCGCTCCCTGCGCACGAACCTGCTGTTCACGCGGCCCAACGAAGACCTCAAGGCCATCCTGATCGCCAGCGCCGGCGTCGCCGAAGGCAAGACCTCGGTGTCCACCAACCTGGGCACCGTGCTCGCCGCAACCGGCAAGCGGGTGCTGGTCATCGACACCGACCTGCGCCGCCCGCGCGTGCACAAGGTCTTCGACCTGCCCAACAAGGTCGGCCTGGGCCAGGTGCTCATCGGTGAGGCGACGCTGGACGAGGCCATCGTGACCGTGGCCGAGGGCCTGGACATGCTCGGCTGCGGCCCCATCCCGCCGAACCCCTCGGAGCAGCTGGGCTCGCCCGCCTTCGCCAACCTCGTGGCCGAGCTCCGCACCCGCTACGACTGGCTGCTCTTCGACTCGCCGCCCGTCAACGTCGTGAGCGACGCGACCATCCTGTCCCGGATCGTGGACGGGACGCTGCTGGTGGCGCGCGCCGGCATCACCCACCGCCGGGCGCTGCGCGCAGCGATCCGGTCCCTGAACGCCGTGGGCGCGACCGTGCTGGGCGGGGTCGTCAACGAGATGGACGCGCGCCGCCGCAAGTACGGCTACGGGGGCTACGGGGGCTACGGGGGCTACGGCGGCTACGGCGGCTACGGGGGCCACGGCAACAAGTACTACCTGGACGAGAACGAGCTGGACGACCACGACGCGACTGGCGCTTGAGCGCGGAGCAAGGCCGGCCGTGACCTCCAGACCGCCCCGACTGTCGCTCCCCGCACGCCGCCGCCTCGCCGGGGTGCTCCTCGTGCTGCCGGTCGTGTTCGCGCCGATGGCGCTCGCGTCGGTCCACCCGGGCACCGCGGGGGTCCTCTGCGGCCTGGCGCTGGTCGCCCTGCTCGTTCAGGCCCGCCTCTTCAGCAGCCGGAACGGCGTGCCGCTGCCCTTGTTCGTGCTGCTGCTCGCCATCCCGGCGGTCCTCTCGGGGCTGCAGCTCATCCCGCTGCCGCGCTTCCTCGTCTCCCTGCTGTCCCCGACGGTCATCGACGTCTACGCCGCCGCCGTGGACCCGCTCGTGTCCGGCGGGCGCACCGCGTGGCTCCCGCTGGCGCTCTCCCCGAGCGACGCCGCGCTGGCCTGCGTCAAGGCCCTCGCGGTCGCGATGATGGGCTGGGCTGCCTTCCTGGCCACGCGGCAGGACGATCGCTCGCTGCGCTGGCCGCTGCGCGCCGCCATCACCGCGCTGGTCGCGGTCCTGGCGGTCGTCGCGTTTCACGCGGCGACGGAGCTCGACCACGTCTACCTGATCTGGCCGTCCCTGGGCCGCGGCATCAGCGTGGTCCAGGGGCCCTTCATCAACAGCAACCACCTCTCCGCGTTCCTGCTGCTGATGTTCCCGGTCGCGGCCACCATGGCGTGGGACGAGAACCGTCCGCTGGTGCAAGCGGGGCTGGCGGGCCTCGCGGTCATCGCGGCGCTCATCGCGGTCGCCACGCTCTCCCGGGCCGCGCTGGTCGGCATCCCGGCCGGTGTGCTCGCCGTGGTCTGGGGGGAGCGCTGGTACCTGAGCCGCTTCACGATGCGGCGGCGGCTCGCGGGGCTGCTCGCGGCCGTGGTCTTCACGGCGATCGGCATGGGCGCCATCGACGCCATCACCGGCGGCCTGGTCCACGTCCTGCTGCAGCCGGAGCTCCTCACGGCGATGGACGGCCGCCTCGCGGTCTGGTCGACCGCGCTGCGGGTGCTGGGGGACTTCCCGCTCGTGGGGACCGGCGCCGGTGCCTTCCTCGATCTCCACTTCCAGTACGCCGGCGAGCCCCAGGCCCACAGCCTGCGCACGGCGCACTGCACCTACCTCCAGTTCCTGGTCGACTTCGGGCTGCTGGGCGGGTCCGTCTTCGTCGGCGGCCTGCTGCTCCGCTACATCGCGGTGGCGCGGCGGCTCGCGGGCGGCGAGGAGGAGAACCGCCTCGACCGCGGCATCTTCGCGGGCTCCCTGGCCCTCGCGGTGCAGAACATCTTCGGGTTCAGCCTGCTCGCCCCCGGCGTGGCCGTGCCTGCGGTCGTGCTCGGCGGCGCGGTGCTCGCGCGGCACGGTGGCCGGGTGATGCTGCGCCTCTCCCTGCCCCGCCTGCGCGTCGTGGTGACCGGCGTCCTGGCCCTGTCGGTGCTCATGGCCTGGATGGCGAGCGCGGAGAGCCGGAAGTCCTCCGATCGCGAGCTGGAGGTGCTGCTGGAGCCGCGGCCGGTCTCCGACGAGGCCCTGCACGCCGCTGGCCTCATCGCGGCCCGGCACCCGGCGGATCCCTGGGGCTGGCACGGCATTGCCGACGCCCTCGTGCTCCAGCAGCCGGCCCAGTCCCTGCCCTACGTCAACGCGGCGATGCGCCTGGACCCGGATGGCGCCTCGCCCCATTGGGCCGCCGCGCGCGCGCTGCGGGCGGGCGGAATGGACAGCCAGGCCCTCGTGGAGTACCGCCTCGCGCTCCAGAACGCGGGCAAGCACTTCGGGGTCATCGTCGCCGAGGCCCTCATGGGCTTCCCGGACCCGGCCCTGCACTGCCGGATCGCGCCCCAGAACGAGGAGACCCGCAGGCGCTTCGCCCTGGAGCTGGAGCAGCGCCAGGCCGACGAGTGCGCGGGCGAGCTGCTCGCCGAACTCCAGGCCCTGCGCCCCGACGACGTGGATGTTGCGCGTGCGCGCGCGTGGCTCCTCTTGCGCTCGGGCGATCGCGCGGCCGCTCGCGAGGCCGCCCGCGCGCTCGCCCAGGGTCGGGCTTCCATCGACGGCCACACCATCCTGGCCCGGCTGGCGGAGAGCCCCGAGGAGGCCGAGCTGCACTGGCGCACGGCCCTCGGCCTGGCCGACGGCTCCGCCCGCTTGCGTCCGCTCTCCGAGCTGGGCGAGCTCCTGCTCCGCCGCGGGGAGCCCGACGCGATCCGGCTCGTGGTGCGCTCCCAACGCGCCCGGGGCGGCCTGACGGGCGCGGTGCGCGCGCGCTGCCTCTACCTGGAAGGGCGGGCCTCCGCGTTGCTCGGGCGCCGCGACGAGGCGATCCGCCTGCTCCATCGTGCGATCGATCTCGACATCGAAGTCCGCAGCTACCACCGCGCGCTCGCGGAGCTCGAGGCGGTGGGTGGGGGCACCGGCTCCTGAGGTCCTCCGAGCGCGCCCCGCGCCGACGCCGCGCACCGCGTCCCCCACCCGCACCAGACGAGGCTTGCCACCTCCCCCGATCCCCGCGCACACTGGCGGGCAGGAGTCCCCCATGTTGCCCATGATTCGCGCCCTGACGACCCTCTGCTTCTTCGCCCTGCTCGCGGGCTGCATGGGAGCCGAACTCGAGGTGGACGAGCCCGCCACCGGCGCCCCCGTGGACGCCGCTGACTGGGACGCCGACGAATCTGCGGACCCCTGGCAGCTCGATCCGGACGGCTCCGCGGACGAGGAGCGCGGCAACGACGGCGACGGCTGGTCCATCGCGGACGGCGACTGCGACGACGACGACCCGTCCGTCTACCCGGGCGCGCCGGAGTACAGCAACGACGGCATCGACCAGAACTGCAACGGCTTCGACACCATCCGCTGCTACGTCGATGGCGACGGCGACGGCTACGGCGCCGCCTTCGGCTTCTTCGAGGGCAACGGCCTCGGCTGTGGCGTCGGCTTCTCGGAGCTGGACGGCGACTGCGAGGACAGCCAGCCCGACGGCTACCCGGGCGCGCCGGAGTTCTGCGACGAGTTCGATCAGGACTGCGACGGCGACCTCGTCGAGAACTTCGGCGACGCCGACGGCGACGGCCTGCCCGACTGTGTCGGTGACCCGGAGGACAACGTCGACGGCGACGCCTTCACCATCGGTGAGGGGGACTGCAACGACAACGACCCGACCGTCTACCCGGGCGCATCCGAGACCGCCAACGACGGCATCGACCAGAACTGCAACGGCGTCGACACGGTCCGCTGCTACACCGACAACGACAACGACCTCGTGGGCGACGTCATCGCCTACTTCGAGGGCAACGGCGTGGCCTGCATCTCCGGCACCGCCTTCCTCGGCGGCGACTGCGACGACTCCGACGCCGACATCTACCCGGACGCCCCCGACGTCTGCGACGCGATCGACCAGGACTGCGACGGCGACCTCGTCGAGGACTACCTCGACCCCGACGGCGACGGCGTGCCCGACTGCGAGGCCGTGGACGGCGACGCGGACGCGGACGGCTGGCTCGTGTCCGACGGGGACTGCGACGACAGCGACGACACGGTCTACCCCGGCGCGCCGGAGTACGCGAACGACGGCATCGACCAGAACTGCAACGGCTTCGACACCATTCGCTGCTACGACGACGACGACGGCGACGGCTTCGGTGGCAGCGTCGCCTACTTCGAGGGCAACTGCCTGGCCTGCTCCAACTCTGAGCCCGACGGTGGGGACTGCGACGACAGCGACGTGGCCTTCGCTCCCGGGGCGGCCGAGCTGTGTGACGAGATCGACCACGACTGCGACGGCGACCTCGTGGACCAGTTCGACGACATCGACGGCGACGGCCTGCCCGACTGCGACATCGACCCCGACGTGGACGACGACGGGGACGGCTTC
>JAJDAI010000376.1 GCA_029261955.1 Deltaproteobacteria bacterium
TCCTGGTTGCCTTCGGCGGCCCCCTCGAGCTGCGCGCGCAGCGTGGAGTTGTCGGCGAGCACCTGGTCTCGGGCCAGCTGGAGCGCGGCGATCTCGGCCTTCATCTCCTCGATGACTGCGTCGAGATCGCGGGCGGCTTGCCGGCTGCTCTCCAACGCGGCCTCCAGCGCGCCCTGCTGATCCTGCCCTTCGGCGATGGTATCGAGGGCCGCCTGGTGGATGTCTTTTCGGATGCCGCAGCCCGTGAGGGTCAGCGCGAGGGTCAGCAGGGCGACCACGGTTCGTCTCGACGTCACTTCGGCTCCGGTCGGGGGCCCCGCAGCCGGTCGCCGCGGGCCGACGCATCATAGCGAAGGGGGACTGCCCTGGATCCCGGGTGACCCGAGACGGTCGCGGACCCGATCCCACAGGGAGCGGGCTGCTCGCCTTGACCCGATGGGGGCGGCGTCCCAAGCTTGCCCCGAATCCGGAGATTGCCCATGCGTCGCCTCGTCTTGCTGCTCGTTCTCGCCCTGCCGACCACCGCCGCAGCCGGGGACATCGTCCTCCCCGAGGATCTCGAGTGGTGTCAGCCCAAGGTGGAGGTTCTCGAGTTCTTCGACGAGACGAAGGAGCTGTCGGACGACATGGTCGACGCCAACGCGAGCTACGCCGGCGTCGATGGCTTCCTCCGCCTGGTCTTCGAGGAGGCGCGCCTCGCCTCCATCGAGTTCCGCTTCTTCGAGTCCCCGGACGATGTGGCCCGGGTCACCCGCAGCCTCCAGAAGGAGCTCGGCGCCTCCACCCAGAAGAGCCACGCCGAGGTCTGGGAGCGCGAGGGCGGCGAGAAGGTGTCCCTCAAGAGCCAGTCCGAGGAGATCAAGGTCACCTGGGAGGTGCCGATCGAGCGCTGCGGATCCGCGGGCATGTCCCTCGACGAGACGGACCAGGAGAAGGCCGACCACGAGGCCATGAAGAAGTCCAAGGCGATCAAGTACGACCCCTACGCGGACGAAGTCGACCCGGACAAGCAGATCGTCAAGAACAAGCGCAAGGCGGAGGAGAAGGAGAAGAAGAAGGAGCAGAAGAAGAAGGACTCGGGCGTCAAGGACGCCGACATCGACTGGTAGCTCCTCAGCCGCAGCGGCGCGCGAAGTCCCCCATGAAGTCCACCAGCGCCCGCACCGACTCCTCCGGAACCGCGTTGTAGATGGACGCGCGCAGGCCGCCCGCGCTGCGGTGGCCCTTCAGACCGACCAGATCCGCCGCCGCCGACTCCGCCACGAAGCGGGCGTCGAGTTCGGCGCTCGGCGAACGGAACGAGACGTTCATGCGCGAGCGGCTGCCCGGCGCGGCGTTGGGCGAATAGAAGCCGCCCGACTCGTCGATGGTCCGATACAGCAGCTCGGCCTTGCGCTCGTTGATCGCCTCCACCGCGTCCAGCCCGCCGAGGCCGACGAGGTGCTGCGCCACCAGGCCGACCAGGTAGATGGCGAAGGTGGGCGGCGTGTTGAGCATCGAGTTCTTCGCGGCCATGAGCTTGTAGCTCATGGTCTCGGGCAGCTTGTCGTGGCTGAGGGCCAGCAGGTCCTTGCGCACGATGACCAGCACGACGCCCGCGGGCCCGAGGTTCTTCTGCGCGCCGGCGTAGATGAGGCCGAAGCGGTTCACGTCGGTCGGCCGGCTCAGGATGTCCGAGCTCATGTCGCAGATCAGCGGCACGTCACCCGGGTCGGGCGTGCCGGGGAACTGCGTGCCGTAGATGGTGTTGTTGCTGGTGTAGTGCAGGTAGGAGGCGCCGGCGGGCACCGCGATCTCGTCGGCTGCGGGCACCCGGCAGTAGCCCTCGTCGCGCCCGGTCCAGACCGTCGCGGTTCGGCCGAATTTCGCAGCCTCCTTCTCCGCCAGGAAGGACCAGTTGCCCGTGTCCACGTAGGCGCCGACGCCGTCGCCCAACAGGTTCATGGCGAGCATCGCGAACTGGCCGCGCGCGCCGCCCTGCATGAAGAGCACCGCGTAGTCGTCCGAGATCCCCAGCAGCGAGCGCAGGTCCGCGATGGCGCGGTTGTGCACGGCGTCGTAGGTGGGCCCCCGGTGGCTCTGCTCCATGATCGACATGCCTGTGCCGCCGTAGTCGAGCAGCTCGCTCTGGGCGCGCTCGAGCACGGGGAGTGGGATGGCCGCGGGGCCGGCAGAGAAGTTGTGAGCGCGGTGAGTCATCGCGGGATCCCTCAGGTCAGGGGCACGAGGTGGAGGGCGAGCACGTCCGGGCAGCCGGAGCGGATGCGCGCCAGGACCGCCTCGGCGGGCTTGGAGTCGATGGCGATGCGGGCGATGCAGGCTTCGCCACCGGAGAAGACGATGTTCTCCGTCTCGGCGGCGTTGATCGACGCGTCCTTGAGCTCGGCGAAGACGTGCGAGAGCACGCCGACCCGGTTGAGGTGCCGGACGACCAGCAGGTGGCTGGCGGGCGTGGCCACGGTGACGTTCACGACGTTGGGTACGCCGCCGGTCGCGCGGAAGGCGCGCACGATGCGGGCGGCTTCCAGCGCCACCGCCTCCTGGGCCTGGTCCGTGGACGCGCCGATGTGCGGGGTCGCGATGACGCGCTCGTGGCGCAGGATCGCGGCGTCGACGGTCCCCGAGCCGCCGCTCCCTTCGCCCTCGAAGACGTCCAGGGCCGCGCGCAGGCCGTTCTCGTCGAGGGCCCAGGTGAGCGCCTGCTCGTCCACGACCCCCGCCCGCGAGGTGTTGATGAAGTGAGCGCCCTCGGGCAGCGCCTCGAAGAAGGCGCGGTCCGCGAGGTGCTTCGTGTGCTCGTTCTGGGCGAGGTGCACCGAGACCACCTGGCAGTCGGCCAGCATGGCGTGCAGGTCTGCGTGGAAGTCCGCGCCGAGTGCCTCGACCTGGCCGCGCACGCTGTCCACGTAGTTCCAGACCGAGACCTCCATCTCCAGGGCCTTCGCCCGAGCGGCCACGGCGAGCCCGATCTGGCCTCCGCCCACGATGCCCAGACGTCGACCGGCCAGGCCGCGGGCCCGGCTGAACTCCGCCTTGTTCCAGCGGCCCGAGCGCAGGTCCTGCGCTGCGTCGGCGATGCGTCGGTCGAGCGAGACGAGCAGCCCGATGGCGAGCTCGGCCACGGCGCGCGAGTTCTTGCCGGGGCAGTTGGCCACGTAGACGCCGTTGGCGCTCGCGGCGGCGACGTCGATGGTGTTCACGCCCGCGCCGGCGCGCACGACCAGCCCCAGGCCGCCGTCCAGCATGGGCGCGGTCACCTTCGTCGAGCGCACGATGAGCACGTCGGGCTGGACCGCCTTCACGGCGGTGACCAGCGCCTCCCCGGAGAGGCTCGGGTCGATGTGCAGCTCGAAGCCGTCGGCCGCGAGGGCGTCGGTCACGACGGCGGGGAGCTTGTCGGCGATCAGGACGCGCACAGGCCCTCCATCAGATGCGGTGGACCACCAGGCCCGAGCGCAGCTTGGGCTCGAACCAGGTGGACTTCGGCGGCATGATCTCGCCCGCGTCGGCCACGGCGAAGAGCTCGTCGAGGGACGTGGCGAAGAGCGAGAAGGCGACGCCGCCGCAGGCTTCAGCGCGGCGCTCCAGCTCGATCGTGCCGCGCGAGCCGCCCACGAAGTCGATGCGCGTGTCGGTGCGCGGGTCCTCGATGCCGAAGAGCGGGGCCAGGACCTGGTTCTGGAGCAGGGCGCAGTCGAGGTCGTCGATGACGCTCGTGCCCGGGGCCGGGACCGAGAAGCCGTGCCAGGCGCCTGCCGCGTAGACCGCGAAGTCCCCCCGTCGCGCGGGGCTGGGGCTGGAGGCGGCGACGCCGAAGCGCTCGCCCAGCCAGGCCAGCACCTGTTCGTGGCTGCGCCCGCCCAGGTCGGTGACGACGCGGTTGTAGGGCAGGATGGCCAGCTCGGAGTCGGGGAAGACGACGGCCATGATCTGGTTGTAGGCCTCGCTGCCGTCGTGCTTCGGGTTGGCCGCGCTCAGCGTGGCGCGGGCCCGGGACGCGGACTTGGCGCGGTGGTGTCCGTCAGCGACGTACAGCATCGGCACCGCTTCGAAGGCCGCCGAGAGCACCTCGGGCTCGGGCACCGTCCACAGGGTGTGGCGCACGCCGTCGGGGGCCTCGAAGTCGAACAGCGGCTCGCCCTCGGCGATGGCGTCGACCTGCGCGTCGACCTCCGCGTTCGCGCGGCAGGCCAGGAAGATGGGCTCGGCCTGGCAGCGCATGGTGACGACGTGCCGGGTGCGGTCGTCCTCCTTGCCCTGGCGGGTGCGCTCGTGCAGCGCGATGCGGCCGTCGTCGTACTCGTCCACCGAGCAGCCGCCGAGCACGCCGGTCTGGCTCCGGCCGTCCTGCGTGAGCCGGTAGACGAAGAGGCTGGGCGCGCTCTCGCTGTAGGGCGTCTCGCTCAGCCAGCGCTCGAGGTTCGCGCGGGCCTGCTCGTAGACCGCGTCGGAGTAGAGATCGGTGCCCTCGGGCAGATCGATCTCCGGCCGCACGACGTGCAGGAAGCTCAGGGGGTTGCCCTCGGCCAACGCCCGCGCTTCGGCGGAGTTGACGACGTCGTAGGGCACGGAGGCAATGCGGGCCGCCAACGCTGCCGGGGGCAGGTGCGCGACAAAGGGACGGACGCTCGCCATGGCGGGCTCCCGGGTGGGTGGGGTCAGTTCTTCTTGCGGGGCTTGCGGCTGCGGCGTCGCTTGGCGGGCGCCTTCTTCTTTGCCTGGGCGTTCACCTTCGCGGCGGCCTGTCCGAGGCGCTCGCCGGTGTCGGTGCTGGTCATCTCGGCCAGCAGCTCGGCGGAGGGCTTGGGCGCGTCGGTGTCCGGCGCCTGGCCGCGCGCTTCGGCGTAGGCGTCCATCTCCGCCGCCTGGGCGAGCAGGGCGGGCGAGACGTCGGCGCCGTCCTGGAAGACCTCCTCCAGGGCGTCGATGCCGGGCACGACCGGTGAGGGGATGGGGCTGCCGGGCACGGACGCGATGATCGAGACCTCTCCTGCCGCGAGCAGCATGTTCCCGAACTCGCCCTCTTCGACGAACTCGACGCTGCCCTTCGCCGCCTTCTCTGCGGGCTTCGCGTCCTCGTCCTCGTCCTCGTCCTCGTCCAGCTCGAGGGCTTCTTCTTCCTCGGCCTCGGCGGTGTCGTCCTCGGCCGCTTCGATGGGCTCGTCTTCGGGTGCCTCGCCGGCCTCGATGGCTTCGTCGTCCTCGGCGAAGGCCTCGACCTCGAGCTCGGCCTCGCCGCCCACCACCTCGACGATGGCGGAGACGTCGTCGCCGCGTGCGCTCAGCTGCGAAACGACGTCCGCCGAGATGAGCTCGGTGGCTTCGCCGTCGCGGTCTTCCATGACGCCTGGGATGTCGATGCGCGGCGGCGCGCTCGGCAGGCTGAGGTGCAGTCCCTGCTCATCGGCCTCGATGGTGCCGCCCAGGTCGCGGGCGAGGGCGCGGGCGACGGCCAGCGTGCTCCGGTCCGCGCTCACACCCAGCAGGTCCAGGCTGGCGGCGCCCTCGGCCAGGCCGCTGCGCACGGTGGCGCCCTCGGTCCCGCGCAGGGTCTCCATCAGCACCACGAGCAGCGCGACGAGCCGGTCCGTGCGGGCGGTGATCGAGCCGCCGTCACCCAGTTCGCGCTTCACGCTGAGGCCACCGCTGCTCAGCACGGCGTGCAGGCAGCGCGCGACGAGCTCGGTCCAGGGCACCGCGTGGGCTTCGTCGGAGTCCATGAGCCCGGCGAGGTGGCCGAGATCCTGGGCCGTGGCCCGCAGGTCCCGCCAGGAGTCGTCGGCGCTGCGGAGCACCTCGTCGACCACCGGCAGCAGCTCGCGCAGCCCGATCCGGCGGGCGACGTCGTTCACGTCGGCCCAGGTGCCGCCTTCGAGCACGGCTTCGCCGAGGCGCGCCAGGTCGGTGGCGGCGGCGCTGGCCTTGCGGTGGCTCTCGAGGCCGGCGAGCGCGCGGGCTTCGATGGCGCCGTGCACCGGCTCGGCGAGGCGACCGAAGGCCGCACGGGCGTGCAGATCGACGCCGCCCAACAGCTCCGGGGCCACGAGGACCTCGGTCACGCCGAGCAGCTTGCCGCCCTCGTCCTTGATGAGCGCCGCCTTCAGCAGCACGTCCCGGCGGTTGCCCTGGGCGTCCACCAGCGTGACGTCCTGCTCCAGGCGACCCGCGATGACGACCTTGCCGAAGAGCTTTTTCCAGTTGATGCCTTCGAGGGCCAGCACGTCCTTGTGGATGGACTTGCCGATCGCGTCGGAGCCCGGCCGGCGGTCGAGCAGGCCGGCGCCGCCGGACCACCCGATGATGCGGCCTTCGGTGTCCGCGGCCACGACGGCGCTGGAGGTCAGCGGCACGAGGTGGGGCTGCAGCGCGCCGGCCCGAGAGAGCTCCGCGCGCAGCCCTTCGACGCGGGCGGTGTACTCGGACTCGACCTCGGCGCGGGCGATCTCGATCGCGTCTTCGAGGCCCTTGCGCTCCAGTTCGTGCTGCTTGACGAGCTTGCTGCGCTCGGACTCCGACCGCTCCTCGGCGGCCAGGATGTCGCGGCTGAGCTGCTCCTCGAGGCTCTGGCGCTCGCGCGCGGCTTTGTCCTGGGTCGAGTCGATGATGGCTCGGTGATCGTCTTCGAGCTTGCTGCGCTCCTGGATCCAGCGCTCCTGCGCGGCCTCCGCCTCGCCCTGCAGCTCGGCGATGCGCTCCCGGGCCTCCTTCAGCTCCGCAGCGATGCCTTCGCCCGCCTTGTCCGCGCCGGCCTGGAGCTCGGCGATGGTCGCTTCCAGCTTCGCGGCGTTCTCGGTGGCTTCGCTCAGGGCGAGGGACGCGGCCTCGGCCTCGTCGGCTCGTGTCTGGACGTCCACGAGCGTGGCTTCCAGCTCGGCGATGCGGGCGTCGGCGGCCTCGGCCAGCCCCGCGGCCTCGCCGGCCTTCTCTTCGAGTGCCTTGATGGCCGCGCTGGCCTCGGCGGCACGAGCCTCCGCCGCGTCGAGGGCTTCGCCCTTCGCGGTGGCGCTTCCTTGCGCCTCTTCCAGCTGGTCGCGGAGGTCGTCCGCTTCCATCTCGGCCGCCATCTTCGCGGCCTCTGCGGCGAGTCGGGCGGCGTCCGCCTCCTCGTGGAAGGCCTCGGCCTGCTTCCGGGCCGCCTCCGCGGAGGCGAGCGCGACGTCGCGGGCCTTCGCGGTTTCGGACACCTCGCCCTGCACGGCGGCCAGCCGCTCGGAGGACTGGGTGTCGTGTGCGGTGACCAGGGACTCGAGCTCGATCACGCGGGCTGCGGCCTGCTCGGTCTGCTTCGCGGCGTCGGCCGCGGCGTTCTGCGCCGCGTGGACCGCGCCCTGGAGCGCCTGGGCCTGGGCGCTGGCGGCCTGGAGTTCCGCCCGCAGCGCGGCGAGCTGGCCCTCGGCATCCGAGGCCGAGGAGACCTGATTCCGTTGCTCTGCCTGCAGCGCGGCCAGCGCGCTGTCCCGCTCGGCGATCTGCGCTTCGAACTGCGCCACGCGCTCAGCGAGGGCGGCGGACTGCTCCTTCGTGGAGCCTCCGGGCTCGGCCAGGACCGTGAGGCGGGCCAGCGGCACGCCCTGGTCGCCGTCGAGGCGGTGCTGCTCGAACGCGAGGATGCGGGTCGAGCCGCTCTTGTGTTCCAGCTCGACCTCGCCCGAGTAGCGCCCCTCGCCGTCGATCGAGCGGTCCACCGTGCGGGCGATGATCTCGCGCTCCGCGGAGAGGTAGAGGTCCGACAGGGGCCGGCCCTGCATCTCGTCGTCCTTGTAGCCGAGCAGCTCGGCGGCGCCGTCGCTCCAGGCCAGGACCCGGCCCGAGGGCTCGGTCATGATCACGCCCTCGTGCAGGTGGGCGAGGGACCGCTGGAAGAGGGTCACCCACTGCTGGAGGTTGCGGCGGGTCGTGACGTCGATGCCGAAGCAGATGTAGCCCACGCTGGGGCCGCGGCCGATGCGCAGCCGCGAGGTGCTCCACGAGATCGTGCGCTGGGTGCTGTCCTTGATCGTCGCGACCAGCTCGGTGTCGCGGATGTGCTCGTTGCGCACGAAGCCCTGGTGGATGCCCTCCACCACGGAGCGGTACTCGTTGTCCGGATAGAAGCGCCGCAGCAGGGCGTCGACGTTCGGGCAGTCCGAGGTGTCGTAGCCCGTCGACTCGCGCAGCGTCCGGTTGATGAGGACGACCTTGAAGTCCAGATCGACGATGTAGACGAGGAGCGGCGACTTCTCGAACAGGACCCGGACGATCGCCTCGGAGTCAGTCGGGTCGCCTCCCCGGGGATTCGTACCTGTGGTGGTCGGGGACCGGTGGACCCTGCTCATCGGTGGCGCCTCGGAATGGGAACGTGCCTCTGGAAACGAGGCAGCAAGGGTAGGTGCCCGGCTTGAGCGCTGTCAATTTCTCGGGCGCGCGCGAGAGCCCACCCACGCGAGTCGCCCGATCCTCCCGATCAGTCGGCCGCTTTCGCCGCCCGCGCCGCCAGGATCCGGCCCACGCCGTCTTCGCTGGCCGGGAAGACGCCGAACTCGCTGATCAGGCCGTCGATCAGGCCGCCGGGGGTCACGTCGAAGGCGGGGTTCCGCGCGGGAGAGGCCAAGGGGGTCGTGCGGACCCGGGTGAAGGAGCCGTCGTCGGCCGCGCCCCAGGTGTAGGCGATCTCGTCCCCCGAGCGCTCCTCGATGGGGATCTCGGAGCCGCCGGCGCAGGCGGCGTCGATGGTCGAGCTGGGGAAGGCGACGTAGAAGGGGATGCCGAGGTGCCGCGCGATGACCGCGTGCCCGAAGGTCCCGATCTTGTTGGCGACGTCCCCGTTGCGCGCGATCCGGTCGGCGCCCGTGATGACCGCCTGGATCTCGCCGCGCGAGGCGAGGAAGCCGAAGGCGTTGTCGGCGAGCACGACGTGGGGCACGCCCTCGCTCGCGAGCTCCCAGGCCGTCAGCCGGGCGCCCTGCCCGCGGGGTCGCGTCTCGTCCACGAAGACCTGCACCTGCTTGCCTGCGCGGTGCGCCTTGAAGACCGGCGACAGCGCGCTGCCCCAGTCCACGAAGGCGAGCCAGCCGGCGTTGCAGTGGGTCGAGATCCCCCAGCCGTCCTGGAACAGGGGCTCGCCGTGCTCGCCGATGGCCTCGCAGGCGGCTGCGTCCTCGTCGGCGTAGGCCTGGGCTGCGGCCAGGGCGGCGTCCCGGGCGTCGTCGGGGCGCTCGCCCCCGCCGGCAGCGGCGATGGCGGCGGCGACGTGCTCCAGCCCGGTGAAGAGGTTCTGAGCCGTGGGGCGGGTGTTGGCCAGGGTGTGCTTCGCCTGGGCCACGTAGGCGTCGAAGTCCCCGTCCGGTGCCTGGCGGGTGGCGAGGGCGAGGCCGTAGGCGCCCGCTGCGCCGATGGCGCCGGCGCCGCGCACGACCATGGTCGAGATGGCCTCGGCCGCCTGCTCGTGATCGCGGGTCGTCCAGAGGCGGAAGCTGTGGGGGAGGACGGGCTGGTCGATGAGGACCAGGGCGCCGTCGCGCCAATCCACCGTGCGGTGGGGCGTGCCGTCGACGAGCATGGGGCAGCTACTCCGTGTGGCGAGGTCGGGTTTCGAGGACGTGGGTTCGCTGGATCGCCGAGGGCCCCTCGAGGACCCAGGGTCGCGGTCGCACACCCTCGCGCAGCGCTTCTTCGCCGCACTTGAAGCGAAGGTAGCCCAGGTATTCGTCCCGGAACCAGTCCATGTAGGTCCGATCCCGCGGCCCGTGGAAGATCGGGCGGTAGTTCTCGTCGCCCAGGGTGCGGCCGCTGATCCAGTCGCGCAGCTTGAAGGTGATGCCGTCCCAGACGCCGTACTGCGAGTTGCCGAAGGACCACGAGCCGAGGTTCACGTAGCGCTTGCCGCCCTCGACCTCGAGCAGCCCGGGCACGTGGTTGTGCCCGCAGATGATCGTGTCGAAGTTCGGCGTCGCCTCGAGGTGCGCGATCGCGGGGCGGGTGATCCCCATCGGGTCTCCCATGACGCCCTGGGCCCAGAACGCGACCCAGTCTCGAAGGCCCTGCCCCAGCCCGGCGCGACGCAGCCGCCTGCCCAGCCAGCCCAGGCTGCTGCCCAGCATCGAGAGCCACGCCAGCAGCAGGTGGGCGACGCGGTTGCTCAGCGTGTAGTTGTCGCGCAGCGGCAGGCGGACCCAGGTGCGAAAGACGCGCTCGTACATGCCCAGGGCGCGCGTCCAGTGGCTGGACTCCTCCCACTTCTGGCCGACGTAGCTGTCGAACTCGTAGCCGTGCACCGCGAGGATGTGCCCGTCGACGATGACCTTGTCGCAGAGCTGCAGCTTGAGGATGTCGCGGAAGAGGATGATCTCGGGATCGTGGTTCCCGTAGACGTAGACGACCTGCATGCGCTCGGCGAGGCGGGTCAGGCGGGTGATCACGGCCTGGTGGGCCCTCACGATGCGGCTGAAGTACCAGGCCTGCTCGAAGTCGAGGAAGTCGCCCACGATGACGAGCGCCTTGGCGTTGGCCTCGACCTCGTCCAGGAAGGCCAGGAAGTGCTCGTCCTTCTCCAGGAAGATGTCGGCATGGGAGCCGTCCCCCAGGTGGATGTCCGAGACGAAGTACACCCGGTCCCCGCCGACGCGGTTCAGGTTGAGCGTGCTCACGAGGTCCCGGGGGTTCACCATCGGCACGAGTGTGCGTGCAAGACCGCTGGG
>JAJDAI010000377.1 GCA_029261955.1 Deltaproteobacteria bacterium
CCCGGGCGCGGCGGGCAGCACGGCCTCGGGGCGGCGGGCCTTCGGGCGCAGGTCCAACAGGCCCACCCGGTACCCGCGGCGGGCCAACGCGGGCGCGATGCTCTGCCAGGCTCCGTAGGTCGGCGTCAGCAGGACGGCGGCGCGCCCCTCGGCCGTCGCGGCTTCCACCGGCAGCAGGCTGGAGATCTGGAGGTGCCGCCCAGCGCGCTCGGGGCCATCCAGCGCGGACTCCTCGGCCTGCCAGACGCGCAGCAGCTCGTGCACGCGGGCGTCGTCGATGAGCACCTCGAGGGTGCGCGGCAGGGGCACGCCGTCCCAGCACTTCGCGACCTCCTCCACGAGCAGCTGCTCGGTGGCCGCCGGCAGCGGGTGGGCGCGGACCCAGGCGCGGGCCGCTCGCTCCTGCATGGTGCGGGGCAGCGCGGACAGCAGGCCCGATCGCCTCCGCCCGAGCCCGGGCAGCAGGGCGTCCGTTCGTTCGTCCCGGCCGGCGATGTGGGTCATGGGGCTCTCAGGCTTCGGGATCGTCGCCCGTGAGGCGCGTCCCGTCGTAGTGCAGCGTGTAGACGCAGCCGACGGGAGGACCGTCCGAAGCCGGCGGGTCCACGATGATGAAGTCTTCGGTGGCGTTCGTGATCTCGTCCGTGAAGCGCACCGGGGCGCGGCCCTCGATGTCGTACCAGACGGTCTCGCCGCCGCGCACTTCCTGAAGCCGCGTCGCGGCGTAGGTGAAGATCCCCGTCTCCTGCGAGCCCTCGAGCTGGCCCGCTGCGAAGTACTTGAAGTCGTCTTCGTTGCTGCCCTGTTCGCGCCAGTACAGATCGACCCGCGAGTTGGTCACGACCGCCTCGGGCTCGTCGGCGGCGACCTCGACGTGGTGCACGCGGTAGATGAGGGAGAACTCCTCGAAGGACGCGGCCTCGGTCTGGATGTCGTCGGTGCAGCTCGACGAGGCCTCCGCGGCGGAGAACGTCATCCGGTAGTCGTCCACGTTTTCGGTGGGGATTCCGGACTCGTCGGGGCAGCCGGCGAGGAGCAGGGCGAAGGGCAGCAGGCGAAGCAGCTTCAAAGCGGTCTCCAGATCCGCAGGATTGAAGCCCAGGGGCGGCGGGGCGTCAACCGCGCGTGCGGGACGGCGTGGCGAGGGGTAGCGTCTGCGCGGTGATCGAGCACGACCCCGATGCCTTGAGTCCACGCGCTGCGTGGCTGCTTTCGCTGCTCGCGCCGGGGCTGGCCCACGCCGGCTTGGGGCTGCGGACCGCGGTGGCGCTGTGGTTCGGCTTTCCCCTCGCGCTGCTGCTGCTCTTCGCCCTGGGCAGCCTCGGGGTCCTGGGGCCGACGGGCTGGATGCTGGGCTCCCTGGGCTGCCTGCTCTTCTGGTGGGGTCTGGTGCCCTGGGATGCCGCGCGCCGCGCCCGGGGCCGGCTGGAGCGCCCCGAGACGGGCTGGATCGTGGGGGGGGTGACCGCCACCGCCGTGCTGGGGCTGGCCTGCCTGCTGGGCCTGCGCTTCTTCGTGCTCGAACCCTTCCGCGCGCCGACGGCGTCGATGGTGCCCACGCTGCTCGTCGGCGACCTCTTCCTCGCCGCGAAGGGTCCGCTCATGCGCCCGGTGCAGCGCGGTGACCTCGTGCTGTTCCGCCGCGAGGGCGCGGTCTTCGTGAAGCGCGTCGCGGCGGTGGGCGGGGACCGGATCGGGATCGATCGGAACGTGATCACCCTCAACGGGGAGGTCCGGGAGCAGCAGCCCCAGGGCGGCTTCGACTGGCAGGACTCGCGCTGCAGCTCGAAGCGGAGCCGGGTGCTGATGGAAGCCGGCGAGTCCATCCTGCTGGACGACGCGCCCCCCGGTCGCTTCGGGGACCTCGCCGAGGCGGAGATCCCCGAGGGCTTCTACTTCGTGCTCGGCGACAACCGGGACCACAGCGCGGACTCGCGCTTGTTCGGCCTCGTGGGCGACGAGGACGTGGTGGGCCTCGCCTGGTGGCGTTTGGGCTCCTACGACGGCTGCGCGCGGGCGTGGCGGAGCGGTCGCTCCGGCCGGTTCTGAGGCCCCGGCGGGCGCCGCGCTCCCCTCCCCCGAGGCCATGCGCCTTGAACCGGCCCTCCCCCCCCGCTACGGTCCGCGCCCTTCCGAGGATCCAACGTGCCCCTCCTCCGCCCCCTTCGCGCCCTCCGCTACGGCAACGACCACCTCCACAAGCTGGAGCAGCTGGTCTCGCCGGCCGTCTCCGGTGAACCCACCGACCGCTCGCAGGTCGGCGAGGTCGACGCCCACAACATCCGGCAGCTGGTGCGCGGCGACTTCGGACCGCTCGCAGACGAGGGGGCTCCGGCCTTCACGCACGCGGCCCGCCTGCTCGACCAGTGGAAGCGGGAGGGCGTGCTCGTGCGCGACCCGCGGCCGACCTTCTACGCGATGGAGCAGGACGCCGACCGGCCCCGCCGGGGCCTCGTGGCCCTGGTGCGCCTGGCCGAGTTCGAGGAGGGCATCGTGCTTCCGCACGAGGCGACGGGCTCCAAGTCCAAGGAGCAGCTCGTGCAGCAGCTCGCGGTCACCGAGGCGCAGTTCTCGCTGGTGATGGCCGTGGTGCCGGACGAAGCGGGCGCGCTGCGCGACTTCCTCGGGAGCCTGCCGGACCGGGCCCTGGCCGAGGTCGTGGACGGCGCGGGCGTGCGCAGCCGGCTCTGGCGCGAGGAGGACCCGGCGGTCCAGCTCGCCCTGGCCGAAGCCCTGCGCGACGAGCCGGCCGTCATCCTGGACGGCCACCACCGCTACGAAGCGGCGCTCGAGGTGAAGCGGCGGGCGGGCGGCTCGGGCCACCGCGAGCGGCCCATCGACTACGTGCTGATGCTCCTGGTGCCCGCGTCGGACCCCGGCCTGCACGGGCGCCCCACGCAGCGGGTGCTCACCGATCCCCTCGGCGACGAGGGCGAGGCCGTGCTCGCGAGCCTGGGAGAGCACTTCGAGGCCCGCGACTTCGAGAGCACCGAGGCGCTGGAGGAGTTCCTGGCGAACCCCGGCGGCATCCGGGTCGGCCTCGTCCGCGAGGGGCTGCGCCAGGGCCTGCGCCTGCGCGAGGGCGTCGAGCTGTCGCTGCCGCCCACCCTCGCCGACGTGGACGCGGCCGTCGCCGAGCACCTCATCCTCGCGCCGCTGCGCAGCGCGGCACGCCAGGATCCCAACGCCACCGGGCGCTCCGGCTCCCTCTGGTCCCACAACGCGTCCACCGCCACCGAGGTGGCCGAGCGGGTCTACGCCGGGGAGGCCGAGCTGGCCCTCTTCCTGCGCGCGCCGCGCCCCGCCCAGGTGCTCGACGTCGCCCTCGCCGGCGAGGTGATGCCCCCGAAGTCGACCAACTTCGTGCCCAAGCCGCCGAAGGGCCTGCTGTTCGCCAGCCTGCGGAGCTTCTGATGGACTCCCTCGCGTGCATGACGCCCAGCCAGGCGCGCGGCCTCTCGGCGCTCTT
>JAJDAI010000378.1 GCA_029261955.1 Deltaproteobacteria bacterium
CCGGCGCGCGGCCACCTGACCGATGCAAGCCGACACCTTCCCCGCGGCCAAGAAGCGGCGGCACCGGGCCGCCGTCACCAGCAACCAGCCCGAGCCCTCCTGGATGCCGAGCCGAGGCGTCCAAGCCCAGCCGCCGCCGTCGCGGACGACGAGACCCTCACGACCCACGACGGACAACGCCAGCCCGACGAGCCACCGAGCTCCTCAAGGACAAAGCGCCTGCACTCACGGACGAGAACAAGCGGCGCTCAGCACCAAGAGCACCCAGCAACCACCTGGGAGAACTCCCGGATGCCCAGCTCCAGCGACCCGTGCTGAGCGCCGCCGCCCTGGCCCACCGTGAGCCCGCGGCCAGCCAAGAACTCACCGACGCGAAGGCGCCGCAACCCTGCAAGAGCAGCAAGCCAGGATGGGAAGGGCTACATGAAGGTGCTCTGAGAAGAAGCCGGTTTCGGGCAACACGTCCCGGATAAACGCTGCGGCCGGTGTCAGGGAAGGCAACGTCGCTGCGGCGGCGTGGATGGACTCGAAGCCGCCCGCGCCGAGGCCAGGAGAGGCCGTGGCATTTATCCAGTGTTAGGTGCGGTGCCACCCGGGCAACCAATGGGAGGGGCCAAGGACGGCCCCGGACCACGGGCTTCTCGACGGTGGGGATGGCGCCTTGTTCCTCCTACCCCCCCGTGGAATCGGGGGAAGGCCGCACCACAGGTCTCGGGGAGTCCGGGGCCGAACCGGTCGCAGAATCGGAAGAAGCTGGGGGCACACCTATGCTGTTCGACGTACGCTTCTGGAGAAGGCTGGGGGTGCCCTGGCGGGAGTCTGACCATGTGTTCGCCAAGCATACCGCCGCGATTCGTGCCGTGGACCGGCGAACTGGTCTCCCAGCTTTGGCATCGGGAGCCATGGGCCATGGGCGCCCTCCTTCTCGGCTGCCTGGGCGCCCCTCTTGCCTTGGGGCTGGTCTTGCGGTCCCGTCGGGGCGCGCAGGTGTTGGGACCCGTCGCTGCGGTGTCAGTTTGTCTGTTGGCTCTGCCACACTTCCTCACTCCCTGTACGGACACCTACAGCCTCTATGCTCGGGCTCTGGCTCGACTGGAGACAGCATTGCTGTTGACGGCCTTTTCGGGCGCCGTCGCCAGCTTGCGGGCTCGCAAACTCCGTGTCACCGAGTCGTCCCTCCTCGCCAGCTGGACGGCCTGCGCTGCTTGCGGGGCGGGCATGGTTGAAGCCCAGCTGATGCACTTTCGTCAGCTATTTCTGAGCACCCCCCCTGTCTTGCCGGCCCAGCTCATACGGGACGGGATCTGGGCGGTGCTCCTGTTGCTTCTGGTCGCCGGCGGGCTGCAGAGACTTCGGTTGCCGGGGCTGCCGCGGAGGGCAGCCGCCGGGGCGCTGATGCTCACGCTCATGGTGGCGTCCGCCGCGCACTACGGCCTGTCGAACATGGTGTGGGTGCTCCGGGGACCGTACGACGATACCTATACAAGCGAGCAGACTGCGCACGCGTCACGCACTGTGGTGCTCGGCTGGGATTTGAGTTTTCCCAATCTGCTGGCGACTGACACCCTCGCGGTGATTGACGTCAGGTTCGATTCGACAGGTCTGGGCGGTGAAGTGACGTCCTCCCAAACAGGTCCTTCAGAGCCGGCGTTGTGAGGGGCCACTGTCCGGCTCGTCTGGTCTGCGGAGGCGCGTGCGGCGCCCCATGAGCCGTGGGTCTCTGGGCATCGGCCATGGGGGGGAAGGGAGCCGGGATGTTCAAGCCGGAGTTCTACAGGGGCCCACGACTTCGAGGTGCGCTCAAGGCGACAGCTTGGGGTCTGGCGTTCCTTGCTTTATGGACAATCCTGTACGTGGGGCTTGGGGGCTTTGTGGTCCTTTGGCTCGCAACCACCGCCGCGATTCTCCTCGGGAGCATCTGCGCGCTCGTCGTGGGAGTTGCCACCTACGTGAGGGAGCGCGATCTCGTGGTTCTGTCGCGGCGTGGCGCGTTCCTTGCGGCTCTCTCTGCTTTTCCGTTCGTGGTTCTGAAGACCCCAGACGTCCAGCTGCATCTCAGCCGTGGCGCCGCCCAGGAGATCAGCTCTGCGCTCGCCGCGCATCGGGCTACCGAGGGGGGATGCCCAGACCGCCTTGCTGACCTCGTTCCGGAGTACCTTGAGAGTGTGCCGAGAAGCTGGTGGGGGCCTGCTTTCAGGGGGCGATTCGGATACGAGTACTACCGGGGCGATCCTGAAAAGGGACTGGAACCCGACTGCGCTGTGTGGCTACCGAGGCTCGCTCTTGAGACCTGCTACTGGGTTAGCGACGCGCGAGTCGATTCGGGGGGAAGGTGGTACTGCGATGACTGACCGACCTCGTCGCCGGGGTGTGGCAGCGCCGCTGGTTGGGTTCAGTTCGCGGAACGCGCGCGGGCTTGATCTGTCGAGAGGCCAATGAGCAGGAGCACGAGCAGTAGTTGGAGCCGCCCCGGACGGGCGGCGATCTCAACACCGATCTGGTCAGGGTGGCATTGCACCTAACACGTCCCTGATAAACGCTGGCCGCGAAGCGGCTGGCGTTTATCAAGTGTTGGACGAGGTGCCGCCGATTCCTCAGCACGAGCGGGCCCCGGACGGGCCCGCGGAGTACGGGCCACAGGCCGCAGAAGTGGGTTGCTTGCTCCGCATCTGTTGATGACCGCTCGATGGCGGAGTGACCTAGCCTCCGCCCCGATCTGTCGCTCCAGTCGGTGTTGCAGACGCATCCAGCCTTCCTGCTTTGGCAACGGCTCCGCTTCTCGGTCTTGCTGAAGGACGGGAGACGAGGTGCGACGCCTTCTCAGGACCGGGGGCGGTCAGCCGAAGCACCCCCTACGCGAGCCGGTTGGGGGGACGGTC
>JAJDAI010000379.1 GCA_029261955.1 Deltaproteobacteria bacterium
ACGACGACGCGGCATACGACGACGACGCGGCAGACGACGACGACGCGGCGGACGACGACGACGCGGCCGATGACGACGACGCGGCGGACGACGACGACGCGGCCAGTGACGACGACGACGACGACACCGACGGGGGACGCAACAGCGCCCGCGGCGGCTGCGCCTGCGACGCCTCCGCGACTTCGGGCAGCTCCAGCTGGATGTTGGCCCTGCTCGGCTTCGGGGTCCTGGTCCGCCGGCGCCGCTGAGGCCGTGGCCCGCTAGCGGGCGGGCAGATCGAAGCGGAAGGTCGAGCCTTCACCGAATCGTGACTCGACCCAGAGCGTGCCGCCGTGGGCTTCCACGAGCCGGCGCGTGATGGCGAGCCCCAGGCCGGTCGAGGGCTGGTTCGAGTCGACGCGCGCGCCCCGACCGAAGGGCGCGAAGAGCACCGGCAGGTCCTCCTCGACGATGCCGCAGCCGGTGTCGATGACCGACACGAGGAAGCGCCCGCCCGCCTCCCGGACCTCGATGACGACCGGCTGGCCCGGCTCGCTGTACTTCACCGCGTTGCCCACCAGGTTCTGGAGCGTCTGGTCCAGGCGGTGCGGGTCGGCGTCCACGCGGGCCTCCTGCGCGAGCACCTCCAGCCGAACCTCGACGCCCCGGGCCCGGCCCATGAGTTGGAGCGTGGGCAGCGCGCCCCGCAGGTGCTCGACCAGGTCCAGAGATCGCAGGTCCAGCTCCAGGTGGCCCGACTCGACGAGGCTGGCGTCCAGCAGGTCGTTGACCAGCACGATCATCTGCTCCGAGGCGCGGTGAATCGGCTGGAGCATCTCCCGGGCGGTCTCGGGCAGGTCGACCCCGACGTCCTCGAGCAGGAGCTCGGCGTAGGTGCGGATCACCATCAGCGGGCTGCGCATGTCGTGCGCGGCCATGCCGAGGAAGCGGTTGCGGAGCTCGTTGAGCTGGAGCAGCTCGTTGTAGAGGCGGCCCTTCTCGACCACCGTCGCGAGGTGCCCGGCGATGCTCATGAAGAGGTCGACGTGCTCGTCTGCGTAGGCGCTCAGCTCGGCACTCGAGAAGAAGAGGAAGCCGATGGGCCGGCCCTGACTCAGCAGGGGGCAGGTCAGGCTCGAGCGGATCCCCTCCTCCACGATGAGGCGCGAGGAGTCGCTGTGCGGGTTCTCGGCCAGGTAGCGCGGCAGGTCGTTGAGGATGCGGGGTTCGCCCGTGTCGAGGATCGTCTGGAGGCTGCTGCCGGCCATGGGCGCGGCATAGCCGATGCCGAGGCTCAGGTCGCCGAGCTCGCTTCGCGCCCAGCGCGCCCGCAGCATGCGGCCGTCCGAGTCCAGCAGCGCGAGGCCGATGCGGTCGTAGGGGATGAGCTCGGAGAAGGCGTCGTAGACGTGGTCGCAGACCTCGTCGAGCAAGACGCCCGAGCTGATGTGCTCCGTGACCTCCCGCAGGCGATGCAGCTCGTGGAACTTGCGTTCGACCGCAAGCCCCAGCCGCTGCAGCGCGTCTCCCAAGGCGCCGATGTCGTCATCCGAGGCCGTCGGCAGCTCGACCGTGAAGTCCCCCGACTCCATCGCGAGCGCGGCTTGACGGTAGGTCTCGATCCGAGGATCGCTCTTGTCGCTCATAGCCCTCTCCAGCCCTGACGATATCGGGCGGACGAAAGCTGTGGAGCGGCCTTCGGGGGTGTCGGGCCTGCCGTGCTCGATCAGCGGAAGAGTTCGCGCCCCGGCACGCTCGGCTCTGCGCTCACGACCCGATCGGCCTCGTCCAGGACGAAGGCGACGGGCGCCCCATTGATCCAGCGCGCGTACTCTGCTGGATCGGTGAGCTCGATGAGGTGATCCCCCGCCTGCTCACCGCGCCGCCAGCGCAGCTGCACCCGGAACGAGTCCAGGCGCCGGACGCGGTGGTTTCCGAGCTCGCCCAGCTCCTCGGGGTCCTGCGGCTCGCCCTCGCCGGCCGCGACGACCCGGCGGGCTTCGGTCCAGTGCCGGGAGCGGTAGCGGCACCACTCCGAGGGCAGCGGATCGTCCTTGCTGCGCTGCTTCTGCACGCAGCCGAGCAGGCCGTCGTTGCCGGGCACGGCCCCCTCCCCCGCTGTGGGCAGGCGGCTCGGGCGCCGGGGGACGTTGGCGCGCCAGCCCTGCGAGATCGTGACCTCGAAGGCCTCGATGATCACATCGCGCTGCCAGCTGCGACCGACCACTTCGCCCGTGACCGGCGGCGGCGGCAGGAAGCTGCAGCCACAGACCAGCAGGACCGCCAGGACCCCGAGCCTCACGCCAGCCACGCTCCCGGCCAGGCGGTGCAGACCGCGTCGATGGGTTGGTCTTTCAAGTGGGCCACGCAGAGCTCGATCTCGGCCGAGCGGCGCGGGTCGAGGGTCTCCGGCGAGGCCACGCAGATCTGGAAGCCGGCCTCGCGAAGGGCCAGCAGGTCCTCGCGCGGCGGCAGGCCGTCGATGCCCTCCAACCAGACCCAGCCGGCCCGGCCCGCCAGGGCGAGGGCGCCGCTGGCCGCTTCGTAGTCGGAGACGCGCACGGCACAGCGCCCCTCCCCCGCCGCGGTCGTTCGCAGGATCGACGGCCGGTCCGGCCCACAGAGCAGGTAGTGCTCGATGCCGCGCGCCTTCACCTGGGCCAGGGCGGCGTGCTCCAGGCCCGTCTCGCAGAGCCGCACGATCAGCATCCGGTGGCGGTAGGACTCGAGCCACCACTCGAAGAGCTCGCCCTCGGCGAAGGCCTCCGACGCGGCGACCAGCCGGTCCTTGTGCGCGCGCACGTAGACCTCGACGCCCAGCGCCGGGTCGGTCTCGTCCAGGGCGCGGCGGGTGCAGACGCGGTGGCGAACGACGATCACGGGGCCAGTCTACTGGCGGCCGGAGCTACTCCGGTGCCCCCTCGGGCAGCAGCGTGACCTTGACCATCCGCTCGGTGTCGATGAAGGCCTTCGCCGCGTCGTGCAGGTACTGGGGCGTGATCTTGTCGTCGAGCGACCAGTAGTGCTTCAGGGCCGAGCGGGGCTCGCCGCGCTGCGCGTTGCCGCGGATCGCGCCCATCCAGAAGCCGTTGCTCCGGAGGCTCTCCTCCAGGCTGCGGCGCTCCTGCTCGGCGATGGCCTCGGGGTACTGGGCCTCCGGCGGGGCCGCGAGGACCTCCTGGACGACGCCCAGGGCCGCGTCGGTCAGCTCCTGCGTGCGCTCGGGGTCGCACTGGAAGTCGATGACGATCCCGTAGTCCTGGTGGGGGTGGAAGCGGTCGTTCACCCGGGCCCCGACGCTGTAGGTGCCGCCCAGGTCCTCACGAAGGACCTCGCGGAGCCGCATGCTCATGTACTTGCCGAGCATGCGCAGCTGGTGGCGGGAGTCGGGGGTGCTCTCGAAGTCGCCGGAGAAGCGCATGCGCACCCGCGCCTTGGGCTCCAGGCCCTTGATGACGGTCTCCTCGTGCAGGCCCTCGGCCGCGCGCTGGTTGACGTCCGTGTAGGCCACCGGCGCGCCCGCAGGCAGCGTCGCGACGTAGCGCGCGAGCAGCGGCTCCAGGCTCGCCAGGTCGATGTTGCCCACGAAGACGAACTCCGCGTCGCCCCAGTGGCTCAGCGCCTCGGCGTAGACGCGGCGGCTCGTCTCCAGGTCCATCTCCGCCAGCCGCTCGGCCGTCCAGGGGCGGGTGCGCGGGTGGTCGTTGTAGAGCAGGCGCACAAAGGCGTCGTTGAAGGGGGTGGACGGGTCGGCGTCGCGGTTGAGCACCCACTCGCGGCGGGTCTGCGCCGTGACCTGGAAGCCCTCCTCGCTCAGGCTGGGCGTCATCACGCGGGCCCAGGCCATCTGGAGCGCCACCTCCAGGTCATCGGGGGACGCGGTCCCGCTCAGCCCCTGGCTGGTGCTGTTGACGAAGACGCCCGCCGAGGCGTTGCGACCGGCCTTCCAGCGCTGGAGCTGGCTGGCGTCGAAGGCCCCCAGGCCCGAACGGTTGGCGACATCCGTCGCGGTGTTCGCGGCCACGAAGTCTGCGTCGTCCACGCCGCCGTGCCCGCCGAAGCTGGTGCCCACGAAGCGGATCTCGTCCTGCTTGAAGTCGGTGACCTTGATGTGCACCCGCGCGCCGTTGGACAGCGTCCAGGTGTGCACGTCGAGCTCGGCGTCGTGCTCCTTGCTGGTGATGGAGCCGGGCTCGGGCAGCTCGGGCAGCAGCGGGCCGACGTCCTCTTCGACCACCGGAGCGGCGATGTCCAGGGCGTCCACCCGCGCGACGATGGCGGCGAGGCCCTCCTCGGTGGGCAGCTCGACGCCCTCCTTCGTGGGCACGGTCGCGGTGATGACCCGGCCGACGGACGGCAGGATCTCGGTCGCGAAGGCGTTGACCTCGGCCAGGGTGAAGGCGGGCACGTAGCGCTGCACGGCGTCCCACTCCCAGTCGATGCCGGGCACGGTCTCGCCGTTGGTGAAGTTGCGCAGCAGCTCCGCCAGGACCTGGCGCGAGGGCTGCTTGTCCTTCTCCTTGAAGGCCTTCTCCATGGAGCGCACCAGCTCGGCCTTCGCGCGCTTCAGCTCCGGCTCGGTCACGCCGTGCCGCTTCATGCGCTCGACTTCGGTGAGGAGCGCCTCCAGGCCGGCGTCGGTGCCGCCGTCCTTGACCACCGTGTAGGCGCGCTGGCTGACGGTGGTGGGGTTCATGCGGCCCCCGCCGGTGCTGGCCATGAGGAAGGGCGCGTCGGGCTTCTTGGCCAGATCACCCAGGCGCTCATTGAGCACGTGCCACACGGCGCGGCCCAGGTAGGCCTCGCGGTAGCCGCGCGGCGACTGGCGCTCCTTCTCCACCTTCTTGGTCATGACGGAGACGACCGAGTAGCGCTGCTCCGCGTCGGCGTGGGTGCCGTACAGCGTCTGGTCGTGAGAGGCGATCTGGTACTGCACGCGTGGCGGCGCGTCGGCGGGGGACTCCAGGTCGCCGAAGACCTCGGCGATCTTCGCCTGCATCGCGTCCGCATCGATGTCGCCGACCACGTAGACCGCCATCAGGTCGGGGCGATACCAGTCCGTGTAGAAGCGGCGCGCCGCGTCCAGCTCGAAGGTCTTGAGGCTCTCCTCGGTGCCGATGGGCAGGCGCTCGGCGTGCCGGGAGCCGTGAAAGGTCAGGGGGATCAGGGCGTCCCGGGCCCGTCCACCGGCCCCTCGGGAGCGGCGCCACTCCTCCATCACCACGCCGCGCTCCTTCTCCATCTCCTCCGAGTCGAAGGACATGCGGCTCGCCCACTCGCGCAGCACCAGGAAGCCCTTGTCGAGGATCTCGGCGTCGTCCGTGGGGACCTGGAGCTTGTAGACGGTCTCCTCGAAGGAGGTGTGCGCGTTGAGGTGCGCGCCGAACTTCGTGCCCACGGACTCGAGGTACTCGATGAGCTCGTTCTTCGGGAAGGCGGCGGTGCCGTTGAAGGCCATGTGCTCGACGTAGTGGGCGAGGCCCTGCTGGTCCTCGTCCTCCTGCACCGAGCCGGCGCGCACGGCCATCCAGAGCTGCACGCGCTCCTGGGGCTCGGCGTTGGGCTCGACGTACCAGGTCAGCCCGTTGGGCAGCACGCCGGTGCGCACGCCCGGATCCCAGGGCATCGGCTGGTCGAGCTCGGGGAACTGCTCGGTGAGCGGGTCCGACACGGGGGCCGTGTCGGGCGTGGAGGTGGTCGCGCAGGCGGCCAGCAGCAGCAGCGGGAGAAGTCGAAGCATCGTGTGCCCTCGGGGGCTGAGGGCGACACGATGCCAGAGGGTCAGGGGATCAGGGGATGAGCGAGGAGGTTCGGCAGTACTCCGAGCCGGCGGCCGACCGCTCGACTGACGTCCCGGCGTCCAGGTCGAACTCGATCAGGTCGCCAGCGCGATCCATGCCGATGATGAGGCCGGTCGAGCCCTCGTACATCAGCGAGATCAGCTCGCCGTAGACGCTGTCGTCGTGCGCGATGGTCACGACGGCCAGGGTGATGGGGTCGATGGTCTGGATGAACTGGTTGCCGTCGCTGATGCCGCTGCCGTGCACCAGCAGGCCGCGGCTGGGGTCGAAGGTCAGCACCTCGCCATCGTTTCCGTCGCCCAGGGTCAGGAGCTGGGTGGCGCTCGCGTCGGCCGGGTCGATCTCGAAGAGCGTCTCGGCGGGGGTCCCGCCGTCACCCGTGAGGGCGTAGAGCACGCCGGCGTCGTCGAAGACCAGCGCCGCCGTGCCCGTGGGCAGGACACCGATGGTCGCGGCCACGCCGGTGTCCACGTCGATGGTGACCAGGTAGCGGGTGGTGCCGGTGTTCTTCAGGGCCGCGTACACCTGACCCGTGGTGGGGTCGAGGGCGAGGGCGTTGCCCCCGCTGATCGCGTCGGGACAGTCGACCGCCACAGTCCCCAGCAACGCGCCGTTGTTGATGTCGATGGTCTGGATCTCGGGGGTGGAGATGTCGAGGCAGACGAACTGGCAGCCCGTGAAGTCCGCGCCATCGCAGTCCTGGTCGATTCCGTCGCCGCAGACCTCGGGGGCCCCGGGGTAGATGGACGCGGCGGCGTCGTCGCAGTCGTCAGCGCAGTTCGAGGCGTCGCCGTCCCCGTCGAAGAGGTCGGCGAGCACGCCGCAGTCGTTGTCGATGCCGTCGTTGCAGACCTCGGCGTTGCCGGGGAAGCGGCCCGAGTCGCTGTCGTCGCAGTCGACCTCGCAGTTGGAGCCGTCGCCGTCCGCGTCGAAGAGGTCGTCGAGCACGCCACAGTCGTTGTCGATGCCGTCGTTGCAGACCTCGGCGTTGCCGGGGAAGCGGTCGGAGTCGTTGTCGTCGCAGTCCTCGGCCACCGGGGAGCCGTCGCCGTCCGCGTCGCAGGCGATGTTGGCCTCGCCGGGGGAGCCGTCGTCGCCCGCGCTGTCGACCCAGGGGGTGGGCGCGACGCACCAGGCGCCCTCGTCGTTGTTGAGGACCGCGTCCTGTGAGCCCGGGTCGAGCTGCAAGGAGGCGCCCGCGGGCACGGTCCAGCCGCTGTAGTTGACCGCGTCCAGGATGACGCCGCCGGGCTGGGTCACCCGCACGAGGTCGCCTCCGTTGCCCAGCTGCCGGCTCCACTCGTAGCCGACGTTCACGCCGCCGTTGCTCGCGAACTCGGGGTTCAGGCCGAAGACCGCGTAGCCGTTGGCCGGCACGACGAAGGACGTCGCGACCGTGTGGTTCGCCGAGGCGTCGGCCAGGGTCCAGCCGCGCAGGTCGATGTCGCTGCCCGTGGTGTTCAGCAGCTCGACGTACTCGCCGTTGGCGTCCGACACCGCCGAGGGGTTGATCATCAGCTCGTTGACGAGGATCGCGCCGGCGGCCTGGCAGGCGTCATCCGCGCCGGAGCAGTCCTGGTCGATGCCGTCGCCGCAGACCTCGAAGAAGGCCGTGGAGCGCGCCGCGTCCGCGTCGTCGCAGTCGGTGTCGCAGTCCTCGGCGTCGCCGTCGCCGTCGAGCACGTCGTCGGTCACCACGTCGCAGTCGTTGTCGATGCCGTCGCAGCCCAGCTCGGGGTTGCCCGGGAAGGCGGCAGCTTCGGCGTCGTCGCAGTCACCCTCGCAGGTGGTGAAGCCGTCGCCGTCCACGTCGATCTCGTCGGCGGGGATGACGCCGTCGCAGTCGTTGTCGATGCGGTCGCACAGCTCGGGAGCGGCCGGGGAGATGGCCGGATCCGCGTCGTTGCAGTCGTCCTCGCAGTCGATGAAGCCGTCGGCGTCGAGGTCCAGCTCGCTCAGGTGGTCGAGGCGGAGGGCCGTCTCGAGCTGGGCTGCCGGCGCGGTCGAGTTGACGAAGGCGAAGCCGGCGCTGCCGTCCGCGTTCTCCACGCCGACGGTGTGGCTTCCGCCGTCGCCGCTGGCGTCGACGTAGTGGATCTCCGCGCCGCCGTCCTCGAAGAGCTGCAGTTGGAAGGTCACGGGCGTGCCGCCGGGGAAGTGCTCCACGGCCTGGAACTCGAGCACGAAGACCTGGTCGGGCGAGGTGCCGAGCGTCTCCCACTGGATGAGGCCGCTGCCCTCCGGCGGGTCGAGGTCCTCCCACCACATCGCGATGAAGTTGTTGGGGGTCCCGCTGTCCGGGATGCTGTCTCCGCTGCAGCAGCCCGGCGAGGACGAATCGTTGAAGGTCACGAAGCCGTTGCTGCTGATGCGCAGCTCGTCGTAGGCGACGCCGAAGAAGTCGAAGTCGAAGCCCAGGGGCACGAAGGCGCTCACGTCGTCGTCGGTCAGCGTCTCCTCGGTCGGGGCGACGAAGGTCTCGGGCGCCCAGGTCGGACCCAGCGGCCGGTCGCTGTGCGCGAAGGCGTAGCTGCTGGCGTCCACGAAGTCCGCGGCGCTGTTGCAGTCGTTGTCCGCGTCGTCGCAGACCTCCAGGTTGCCCGGGAAGTTGGCCGCGTCCGCGTCGTCGCAGTCCGCGTCGCACTCGGTGACGCCGTCGCCGTCGTCGTCGATCTCGTCGCCGCCCAGGGCACCGTCGCAGTCGTTGTCGACGTCGTCGCAGATCTCGGGGTTGCCCGGGAAGCGGGCCGCATCGAGGTCGTCGCAGTCCGCGTCCAGGCCGTCGCTGTCGCCCGGGTCCGCGGCGTCGCAGTTGTCCGCGCCGTCCGCGTCGATGTTCGCGAAGTCGACCGTGGCCGGCGTGCAGTCGTTGTCGATGCCGTCGCAGGTCACCTCGGATGCGGCGGGGTTGACCGCGGCGTCCGCGTCGTCGCAGTCGTCGTCGGCGCACTCGTTGAAGCCGTCGCCGTCGTCGTCGATCTCCAGGTCACCCAGCAGGCCGTCGCAGCTGTTGTCGAGGTCGTCGCAGAGCTCCGGCGCGCCGGGGAAGAAGTCGTCGTCGTTGTCGTCGCAGTCGTCAGCGCACTCGGTGAAGCCGTCGTTGTCGTCGTCGATCTCGTCGCCGCCGAGGCTGCCATCGCAGTCGTCGTCGATGTCGTTGCAGATCTCGACCTGACCAGTGAAGACCTGCTCGTCGAAGTCGTTGCAGTCCGTGCCGTCGGGGTCGCCGTCGTTGTCGTCGTCGGGGTCCGTGCAGTCGGGGTCGAGGTCGCCGTCGAAGTCGTCGAAGCCGTCGACCAGGGAGTTGTTGCAGTTGCTGTCGATGGCGTCGCAGAGCTCGGGCGCGCCCGGGAAGATCGCGGCGTCCTCGGCCGCGCAGTCGTCCCCGTTCAGCGAGCCGTCGCCGTCGATGTCGTCGTCGATGCAGTCGGGCTGAAAGTCGCCGTCCAGGTTGTCGAACTCGTCCACGAGGCTGTCGTCGCAGTCGCTGTCGATGGCGTCGCAGAGCTCCTCGGCGTCGGGGTTGATCGCCGCGTCGTTGTCGTTGCAGTCGCCGTCCACCGGGCTGAAGCCGTCGCCGTCCACGTCGTCGTCGGCGCAGTCGGCCACGCCGTCGCCGTCGGCATCGGGCTCGCCCTCGAGCAGGTCGCCGTCGCAGTCGCTGTCCACGAGGTCGCAGCCGTCGTCCGGCGCGCCGGTGAAGACCGCGGCGTCAGCGTCGTCGCAGTCGGTGGCGTCGGGGTCGCCGTCCTCGTCGTCGTCCTCGTCCGTGCAGTCGGGGTCGGTGTCGCCGTC
>JAJDAI010000380.1 GCA_029261955.1 Deltaproteobacteria bacterium
ACGACGACGCGCCGGACGACGACGACGCGACCGACGCGCTGAACTGCGACGGCATCACGCCCAGCGTCACCGACCTGACGCCGGACGAGCTGGCGACCATGCTCGAGGACAAGGACTTCCAGTTCATCAACGTGCACGTGCCCTACGCCGGCTACATCGAGGGCACGGACGCGCACGTCGCCTTCAACGACGTCGACGCCATCGAGGCGCAGCTCGGCGACGACGTGGCGACGAAGGCGGTGCTGTACTGCCTGACCGGCCCCATGAGCACGCAGGCGACGGCCGCGCTGGTCGACCGCGGCTACTGCCGCATCTACGACCTGCCCTACGGGATGATCGGCTGGCAGAACTCGGGCTACCCGCTCGAGGACTGAGCCACCGGCCGGCCTGGAACCCCAGGCCTTCCCTCAGGAGGCCGCGGCGAAGGTGAAGCCTGCGTCCTCGACGGCGGAGCGCACGCGCTCGGGGTCGTGCTCGCCTTCCACGCGCAGCACGCCCTGCTCCAGGTCGACTTCGACCCGGGCCTCGGGTGCAGCTGCCTGGCTCACCTTCGTCACGCTGCTCGCGCAGCCGCCGCAGGTCATGCCGCCCACGTTGTAGTTCGCTTCCATCTCAGTCCTCCGGGGGGTGGGCCAGGCCGTCCAGGATCGGGCAGTCGGGCCGGTTGTCTCCATGGCAGGTCTCTGCCAGGTCCAGGAGCGTCTGCCGGATGGCCTGCAGCTCCTGGATCTTCTCTTCGACGCGGGCGACGTGCTCCATCGCCATCGCCTTGACCTCCGCGCTCCGGCGGCCTTCGTCGCGCCAGAGCTCGAGCAGGCCGGCGACCTCCTTGACGGTGAAGCCGAGGCTGCGGGAGCGCTGGACGAAACGCAGCTCCTCCACCGCTCGCTGCGGGTAGACCCGGTAGCCGTTGTCCGCGCGGCGCGGCTCGTCGAGCAGCCCCACCGACTCGTAGTAGCGGATGGTCTTCGTGGGCACGCCGGAGCGGCGAGCCACCTGCCCGATCGTGAGGGCGCTCATCGCGTGGGCCTCCATCGCTTCAGCAGCAGCGCGTTCGCCAGCACGCTCACGCTCGACATCGCCATCGCGCCGCCCGCGACCACCGGGTTGAGGAAGCCGAACGCGGCCAGCGGGATGCCAAGCACGTTGTAGGCGAAGGCCCAGAAGAGGTTCTGGCGGATGGTGCGGGTGGTCGCGCGCGAGACGGCGATGGCGTCCGCCACCAGCGTCGGCTCCGCCCGCATCAGGGTGACCGACGCGGTGTGCATGGCGACGTCGCTGCCGGTCGCCATCGCGAAGCTCACCCCCGCGGCGGCCAGCGCGGGCGCGTCGTTGACACCGTCCCCCACCATCGCGACGACGCGGCCACCCTCGGCGAGCGCGGTGACCTCGGTCGCCTTGTCCTCGGGCAGCACCTCGGCCAGGACCCGCTCGATGCCCAGCTCCTGGGCCACCCGCGCGGCGGTGCGCCGGTTGTCCCCGGTGAGCATCACCACCTCCACGCCCTCGGCTGCCAGCCGGGCGACCGCCTGCTTCGCGCTGGCGCGGAGGCTGTCGCCGACGCCGATGCAGCCCAGCAGCAGCGGCGCGCCGGCGAGGTCGGCCACCCACATCACCGTCACGCCCTGCTCCTCGAGCTCCGTGGCCTCGGCCACCCGGCCCTGAAGGTCCACGCCCCGCTCCTCCATCAGGCGCCGGCTGCCGACCAGCAGCTCGCGACCCGCCACCTGCGCCTGCAGGCCCTTGCCGGGCACGGCGCGGAACTGATCGACGGGAGCCAGGTCCAGCTCGAGCTCCGCCGCCCGATCCAGCAGCGCCCGACCGAGCGGGTGCTCGCTGCCCTGCTGCGCCGAGGCGGCGAGGCGGAGCAGGCCCTGCTCGTCTCCGTCCACGGCGACGATCCGCCTCACGTCGGGGCGTCCCTCGGTCAGCGTGCCGGTCTTGTCGAAGACGACAACCTCGACGGCGTGCGCTCGCTCCAGGGCCTCGGCGTCCTTGATGAGGATGCCCGCCTTCGCGGCCGCGCCGGTGCCGACGATCAGGGCGGTCGGGGTGGCGAGGCCCAGCGCGCAGGGGCAGGCGATCACGAGCACCGCGACTGCGTTGATGATGGCCGCGCTCAGGGTGGCGCCGGCGATCAGCCAGCCCACGAGCGTCACCACGGCGATGGCCACGACCACGGGCACGAAGACCTCCGCGACGCGGTCCACGGTGCGCTGGATGGGCGCCCGGGTGGCCTGCGCCCCCTCGACCAGGGCGACGATGCGGGACAGGAGCGAGGCGGAGCCGACGTGGGTCGCCCGCACGCGGAGCAGGCCCTCGCCGTTGATGGAGCCGCCCGTCACGGGCTCGCCCACGCCGCGGGCTACGGGCAGGCTCTCGCCGGTCATCAGGGACTCGTCCAGCTGGCTGGTGCCCGCGAGGATCTCCCCGTCCACGGGCACGCGCTCGCCGGGGCGGATGACGACGACGTCGTTTTCGCCCACCGCGTCCGCCGCCACCTCGACCTCGACCCCGTCGCGCAGCACCCGCGCCGTCTCGGGGCGCAGCGCCATGAGGGAGCGAATGGCGTCGGTGGTGCGCCGCTTCGCGCGCGACTCCAGCGCCTTGCCCAGCAGGACCAGGGTGATGACGGCGGCGGAGGCCTCGAAGTAGAGGTGCCCCCCGTCCCCGGCGATGAGGACCGCCACGCTCAGGCCGAAGGCGGCCGAGGTCCCGAGCGCCACCAGCAGGTCCATGTTGCCGGCGCCCGCCCGCAGCGCCGCGAAGGCGCCCTTGTAGAAGCGCGCGCCGCCGACGAACTGCACCGGCGCGGCGACCAGCAGCTGGGCCCAGCCCGGCAGCATCCAGTGGACGCCGACCGGCGCGAGCAGCATGGGCAGCACCAGGGGAGCCGCGAGCACGGCGGCCGCGCTCAGCAGGACCAGGTCACGGCGGGCCAGGCGGGCGTCGGCGCGGCGCCGCTCCTCGTCCAGCGCCGCATCCGAGGGCGCGGTCGCGGCCGTGTAGCCGGCCCGCTCCACCGCGGCGACGAGCTCGGGCACGCCGACAACGCCCGGGGTGAACGCGACCGTCGCGATCTCCGACGCCAGGTTCACCTGGACACTGGCGACGCCCGGCACCTGCTTCAGCGCCCGCTCGATGCGCCCAGAGCAGGTGGCGCAGGTCATGCCGCCCACGGCCAGGCGCACCGACTCCGTGGGGATCGAGAACCCCGCGCGGGCGATGGCCGCGGAGATGTCCGCCGGCTCCACCGTCCCGTCGACAAAGCCGACGCTCGCCGTCTCGCTCGCGAAGTTCACCACCGCCTCGCTCACGCCGTCGACCTTGCCGAGCACGCGTTCGAGGCGCACCGCGCAGGCGGCGCAGGTCATCCCGGCGACGGGCACGGTCAGCTGCTGGGGCTGGGCTGGGTTCGGCATGGCGCGGTTCTCACCTTCCACACCCTGCATAGACCTTCCAGTCGCTGGAAGGTCAAGCCCTGATCCGCCCTCTTTCTCGCCGCAGCCCACCCGTGGCCCCAAAGCTCCTTGGCTGCGCGGGGTCAGGACCGGCCCGACGAGCCCCGCGCTGCTTGCCAAGCCCGGGCCCACCGGCTATTCCGCCAGAGCCCCGAGTTCGGGGCGGAGCCTGTGCCTTCGACCCAGGTGCCACGGAGACAGCATGAACACACCACGCTTCGCAGCCCTGCTGCTGTGGGGGACCCTGGCGGCCTGCGCCCCGACGGACGGCGGCCCCGAGGTCGCAGCGGACGACGACGACGACAGCACGCCGGCCGAGGACCCCAACGCCTGCCACGGCGACGCCCTCGTCGACTCCGTGCCCATCAGCGACGACCTGGACGCGATGGCGCAGCGCTTCGACGAGAACGAAGACCTGCTGCGCATCATGTTCCTGGGGGAACCCTTCTGAACGCTCTGCCGGGCCGGTGCGGTCCGACTTGAAGAGGTGCTCGATTCCCTGGACGACGACCGCCTGCGCGCGGACATGATCTGGTCCCCCGCCTGGGGCACGGCGACCCTGGACGTGGCGACGAGCCTCACGCCCGCCGGCCGCGATCCGCGCGAGCGGGTCTGGTTCGACGACGGCGCCGAGCTGGGCAACGACATCGCGGACAAGGTCCCCGGGAACGCCCCGGTCTACGACCTGCTCATGATCTTCGAGCCCGGTCAGACCTGGGGCGAGGACGGCGACGACACGCTGCCCGAGCCCGCCCTGGTGTGGACGCCGCCCTGGACGGTCGAAGACCTGCTGGCCGAGATCGACGCGCGCCTGCCCGAGTGCTCAGGCGGCGTGATCCAGTAGGGCCTACTCGCCCTCGACGACCAGCTCCCAGGTCGCGCCGCTGTCCTCGGTGTGGTGGACCTGCGCGGTCGCGGTGAGCACGGTCATGTGCTCGGGCTCCTCGTCGGCCAGCAGGTGCAGCACCGCGCCGGCGCCGGGTCCGTCCCAGGGGGCGCAGTCGCCGAAGCCGAGGTCGCAGCGCAGCAGGTTGCCGTCAGACAGGCCCACGAGCCACTCGTCGCCGCCGCGATCGATGGCCGTCGCCATGTCGTTCAACACGGTGGTCGCGGTGCCGGCGGGCAGCTCGTAGCGGTCCAGGCTCGAGCCCGTGGCGACGAGCATCACCGGCCCGACGGGGTCCTCGACCTCCATGTCGTTGACGAGCGGCGGCGAGCTGTTCTGCTCCCAGGTGCGCCCTGCGTCGTCGCTGACCCAGAGGGTCCCGGGCATTCCGCCGACCACGAGGCCCTCCTGGTCCGCGCTGACGCCCATTGCGTGGAAGTCAGCCTGCCCCGTGAGGCTGATCTCGGTCCAGGTCGCGCCCGCGTCCGTGGACTCGGCGAAGCCCCAGTTGTTCAGGCCCTCGGCGCCCCAATGGCCGCTGCCCCAGTAGCGATCCGCGTTGAAGGGATCGTGCACCAGGCCCATGAAGTCGGGCCCCTCGAAGACGGCGACCAGCTCATCCGAGCCGGCCTCGGTGCGGAAGAAGCCCTCGTGCGTGCCCAGCGCCAGCTCCTCGGTGTCGCCCCAGGCGTGGATCGCGTGCAGGTGCGTGTCGAGCTCGCCCGTGCCGTGCTCGTGCTCCTCTTCGGTGGCGTCGTCGTCGTCCGACGTGTCGTCGTCCACCGGGTCCTCGGGGGCGGGGCAGCCGACCGAGGTGAGGAAGAACAGGGCAAGCAGGGGGACAAACAGGCGCATGAAGGGACCTCTAGCGTGGGGTGTGGACGCGGCGTCACGCAGCCCGCATGACCACGACCAGCTTGCTGAATCCTTGTTCAGGGGACGACTTCGACCGTCGTCATCATCCCGGCCTCGGCGTGCTCGAGGATGTGGCAGTGCACCATCCACATGCCGGGGTTGGTGAAGTCCGTCGCGACGCGCACGGTGCTGTTCCCACGGACCAGGACCGTGTCACGCAGGCCCTTTTCGTCCGCTGCGACGCCGTTGCGGTCCAGCACCGTGAAGAACTGCCCGTGCAGGTGGAAGGGGTGCTCGGGCCCGAGCTCGTTGCGGATCTCGATGATGGCCGGCACGTCCTGCGGAACGACCCAGTCGCTCTCGTTCGGCCAGGCGACCCCGTTGAGCATCCAGACCAGCCCGTTGGCGCCGTTGACCGCGCCGACCTCCAGCAGGTGCATCTCGGCGTCGTCTGCGCCGAGCACCTCCATCGCGGGGTCCGCGGTGTAGCCAGCCGCGCTGGAAGCCGGCAGGTCGTCGTCCAACACCACGTCGGCGCGGGAGATCTCGACCTCGACCACGTCGTTGTTGGCGTCGAGCGCCAGCACCACCTGCTCCAGGCTGCCCACGTCCCCGGCCAGCCGCACTTCGAGTTCGGCGCGCGCCCCGACCGGAAGCACCAGCTGCTCGGTCGCGCGGGTCCAGACCTGGGGCCAGAGCCCGCCATCGGCGCCGATCTCGCGGACCTCCAGCCCGGGGAAGCGGAAGGTCATCGTGCGGGCGTTCGCCGTGTTCACCAGCCGCCACCGCTCCACCGCGTCGGGTGCCAGCTCCAGGGCCAGCGGGTCCTGCTTGCCGTTGACCAGCAGGGTGTTGCCCGAGCGCCCGTGCATCAACGTCATGCCGGCGTTGGACTCCTCCGCGATGCTCCCGTCGTCCTCCAGCAGCACGTCGTCCAGCACGAAGATGCGGTCGGTGTCGAAGTCCTGTGCGTCGTCCTCGTGCACGATCAGCGCGCCGTACAGCCCCGCCTCGACCTGCACGTTGCTGCGCACGTGGGGGTGGTACCAGAAGGTCCCGGCGTCGGGCGGCGTGAACTCGTAGGTGAAGGTCTCGCCCGGCTCGATGGCCGGGATGCTGCCCATCACCACGCCGTCCATGGCCACGTCGATGCGCA
>JAJDAI010000039.1 GCA_029261955.1 Deltaproteobacteria bacterium
GGGGCCCAGGTCTGAGGGCGGCTTCGCAGTGGAGGTGACGCTGCCTGAAGGAGCGCAGCCAGGTGATGCCGACGCGAGGGAGGGCGGGCTGAGCAGCGAGGGAGTCCCACGATGATCCGGGTATTCGTAGCGGACGATCACGCCGTGGTCCGGGAGGGGATCGCGCGCATCGTGCAGGTGGTCGAAGACATGGACTTCGCGGGCGGCGCGGAGACCGCGAGCGAGACCATCGCCGGCTGCGTGGCCGAGCCCCCCGACGTCCTCATCCTCGACCTCTCGCTTCCGGGCGGCGGCGGGATGGAGGTCATCCGCCAGCTCCGCACCAGCCTCCCGAAGCTGCCGATCGTCGTCTACTCGATGTACGACGAGGCCCAGTACGGCGCGGTCCTGCTGCGCGCCGGCGCCTCGCGCCTACCTCTCGAAGGCACGCTCGACCACCGTGCTCCTGGACGCGATCCGCAAGGTGGCCCGGGGCGGCCGCTACGTGACCGACACGGTGGCGGATCGGCTCATCGAGTCGCCGGCCGGCGAGGAGCTGGCCCACGAGAAGCTGAGTGGGCGCGAACTGCAGGTCCTGCAGCTGCTGGCCGAGGGGCTCACGACGTCGGACATCTCCACCGAGCTGCACGTCGCGCAGAGCACCGTGAGCACCCACCTGCGCAACATCCGCGACAAGCTCGGCCTGCGTGCCCGCCCCGACCTCATCCGATACGCCTTCCGCCACAAGCTGGTGAGCTAGGCCCCCAACTGCGCTCCGAACGCCGACCGGGCGCGGATCCGGTCGAGACCCCGCCCCGGATCGATCGAACTAATTCGACGGAAGAACCCGGCTGGCAGCGATTCTGCGGCTGCCGCTCCCGACCCATCCTGAGGCCAACCTCAAGATGTAGGGAGTCCTCATGCGTACCCGCGCCGTCCTGTTCTCATCCGCGCTGCTCTTCGCCGCTATCCCCAACGCCCAGGCCCAGGAGGTCATCACCGGCGAGGGCGAACACGGCGATCTCTACGAGATCCATGTTCCGGCGGAGTGGAACGGCGACCTGGTCCTGTTCGCCCCCGGCACCAGCCTGGAGCCGCTCACGCTCCCCCAGAGCTTCCAGGACGCCGTGGACCAGCTCACACCGATGGGCTTCGCGGTGGCCGGCACGTCCTACCGCACCCTGGACTGGGACATCGACGGGGGCGCCCAGGACGTCAAGGCGCTGCGCGGGCTCTTCGGCCAGCAGGTCGGAGCGCCCGACCACACCTACCTCTGGGGCCGCTCGATGGGCGCCCTGGTCGCGGTAGACGAGGCGGAGAAGAGCCACCCCCACTACGACGGGGCGCTGCTGCTCTGCGGTGCCACCGGCGGCTCCCTGGCCATCGCGGAGCGCCAGCTCACCACCGGGGCGCTCTTCGACTACTACTTCCCGGGGGCGCTGGGCTTCGACGTGCTCGACCCGCCGGCGGTCCTGGACCTCGACGCCCTGCAGCAGGCGGCGACCGACCTCCTCGCCGAGGACCTCGGCAACGCGGTGCAGGCCGACCTGGCCGACTGGGCCTCCGACGTCTCCCGCTGCTGCCGCCGAATCTGGGGCCGCACGGTCTGCAACCCAGGGTGCGTGCTCTCCACCCCGCTGGTCCTCGACCTCGATCAGTCGCTCCTGGTGGAGATGGCCAGCGTGGATCAGCTCGGCCTGCCGGTGGCGCAGACGACCCTCTCGCCCTTCCTCGCCAGCCTGCCGGGAGACCTGCAGCCGACCGGCCTGCCCCGGACGCTGCTCGACACCTTCTTCGGCGGCACCGAGGTCGTGGACCTGATGGGGGCGGCCACAGGCGTGGGCGTCGCGGTCGTCGGGGCGATCACCGGCAACGGATGGCTCTGGGACACCCAGTCGTCGCGATTCCCGTCCGGCAACGAGGACGTCGTCTACACGGGCTCGCGGGACGACGCGGCCCTGAACGCGGGCATCGCGCGGTTCAGCGCTCACGCGGGGACGCAGCAGCAGGTGGCGCACAACTACACCCCCAGCGGCCGCCTCCGCTTCCCCGTGGTCTCCCTGGTCGGCACCCAGGATCCCAACGTGTGGCCCTTCAACGTCGATCTGCTCGAGGCCTCCACCGAGGACGCGGGGTTCCGCGACAACCTCGCGATCCAGTCGGTGCAGAGCGCCGAGCACTGCGCGTTCACGCCAGACGAGCAGCTCGGCGCCTTCCTCGACCTCACGGCGTGGGTGGAGCTGGGTCTCCCCGCGTTCGAGGGGGACGTCACCGGCCGGCAGGTCCCCGCGGCAGACTGAGCCGAGGCGCTCCGCGGCGCATGGGGCCTGAAGCCCTGCTCGCGCCGGCCTCACCGGCGACCTCCTCTTCCTGACCCCGACGGTCCCACGGCCTTGGGGGTCAGCACGACGGCGCCAGCGACCGGGAGTCCCGGGGGGCCGCTGGGCAGGCAGGGACGCTCTCGACCGACGCGGGCTTCCCAAGGACGGCGCCCGATGACATCGTCGGCCCCGCTCGTTCATCGCCCGGATGGTGCTCGTTCATCACCCGGAGTCCCACGCCATGCCGAGAGTCCCCTTCGCTGCTGTTCTTGCGCTGCTCGCCGTGCCGATGCTCGGTTGTCCCCCAGGACCGTCCGACGACGACGACGATTCAGCCGCTGATGACGACGATCTGGTCGCTGATGACGACGACAGCGCTGTCTCCTGCGACGGAGACTTCTTCTCAGTCCAGATCGGCGACTGCACCCACATCGGAGGCAGCCTGTTCCTGTACGGCGATGCGGCATTGACTCACGTCGATGAGCTGTCCGCGCTGACGACGATCGGAGGAGCCCTCCAGCTCTACGGCAACGGCGCGCTCGAGAGCATCGAAGGCTTGTCGGGGCTGACCTCCGTCGCTGGCGGTTCGAACATCTACGCGAACCCCGTGCTGTGCCAGAGCCTGGCCGTCGCCCTCATCGACGCCTGCCCCGACTGCGGGATCGTCGCCTACGCGAACGACGACGGCTGCTGACCCGTCTCCGGCTGCCCCCCGGCCGTCGCGGTGCCCACCCTCCCCTTCGGGGCGGGGCACCGTCCGGGCGACTCCTTCCCTGGCGCCCGTCGTGACTCCGCCCGACGCTCGATGAGCGACCGTCGCGTCAGGCCGAGTGCGCTCCGTCGCCGACCGCAGGATCGACCCTCCGGAGCTCCACGGTGCTGAGGGATGGGGCCAGCTCGGTCGAAGCGAGGTAGTCGCGCAGAAACCCGGGGCATCGGCCCTCCCAGAAGGCGACTCCCTGCTCGATCTTGCGGCGGTAGCCCGCAGCGACCACGCCCCGAGCGACATCGCCTGGCTGTGCGAAGGCGGGTTTGCCGACGAAGACGCCGACGCGAATCCGGACAGGAGCAGGACGAGCGGGTCGGAGCCGAACGCGAGCACTGACGTCGATCAAGTCGTACCTCAGCTCACGTTGCCGAAGCCGTTCGAGCTCGTCGGGTCCCACCGGAACCAGGAGGCCGTTGACTTCAGAGGCATCGCCCGCCCCAGCCACGAGGTCCGCGAAGAGCACGAATGGCGGTCGCTTGCCGGCCGCGTCGAAGTAGGCCTTGTCCCCCTGCGAGCCGTCGTTGGGAAAGGCGACACCGAAGGTTCGGGAAAACCCGCCCAGCCAGGCGGGCTCGACCACCTCCAGGTCAACCCGAGGCAGGGTCGAGGCCAGGGAGACCGGGTCGAGCAGGGATCCGTAGGCGAAGGCATGCGTGAACATCAACCCGCACTGTAGCCCCGGGACAACCCCGCCCCGGAGGCGGCTCCGCGGACCGACCGCCGCCCGGTGGCCGCATCACTTCTCTGCGGCTGGCAGCAGAGCCTGGATGTCCGATGCGAACCGCGCGTAGCCCTTGGGGGAGTGGGAGCGCGGCTTCGACTCGTCCGTGCCCTGGCGGGATGCCTCGCTCGAGACCTGGGGTGCCATCGAGTGGTTCGGCTTTCGTTCTGTGCGCTCCGGCGCGGTGGTGGGGGTCGAGGGCTGGATGTTCGCAACCGAGGAGTTCGAGGCCCGCCCGGATGAGGCCGATGAGCTGGCCCTCGAGCTGGCGTTCATCGAGCGCGTCGCGGAGGTCCTCGCCGCTCGGGGAGCGGCGCTGGTCGTCGCGGTGGTCCCCACGAAGGCCCGCGCCTGCCAGGACAAGCTGGGGCGCTACCGGGTCCCTGCCCCCCGGCGATACGAGGCATTTCGGGCCGCGTTGCTCGCGCGGGGCGTGACCGCCCCCGACCTCGTCGAGGCCCTGCGGACCGAGGGCTGCGAGACCACGTTCCTGCGGACCGACACCCACTGGAGCCCCCGGGGCGCCGCCATCGTGGCCAGGGCGATCGGGGACGCCGTGGACCTCCCCCTGCCCCCGGTCCGCTTTGCCACCGAGCCCGGGCCCGCGGCCCCCTACGAGGGCGACCTGCTCCGCCACCTCCCGCTCGGTCGCCTTCAATCGCTCGGTCCAGCCCCCGACCAGGTCGTCTCCGAGACAACGACGAGGGTCGAGACCGGGGCCGCCGATCTGCGGGGGAGCAGCTCGAGCCCTGCGGTCACGCTGGTCGGAACGTCGAACAGCTTCGAGGGGAACTGGAACTTCTCCGGCGCCCTCAAGCAGGCGCTGCAGTCGGAGGTTCTCAACGTCGCTGAGGGGGGCGGCAGCCCCTTCGCACCCATGCTGGGCTACCTCGACGGAGCCGAGATCGACGAGCTCCCTCCGAAGCTCGTCATCTGGGAGATCCCGGAGCTGCAGCTCACGGCGTCCTACGAGCTGTCGCTGCCCGCCAGCTGATTCCCGGCCGAGCGGTCGAGCTGCTGCTCCAGCGCCCGGTCGAGGTGGTAGCGGGCCGCGACGTCGGCGGGATCGGCGTCCAGCACCGCCTCGAAGCCGCCGATCGCGGCGCCCCAGTCCTCGTCCAGCGCCGCCTGCACCGACACCTCGAAGCCCTCGCGTGTCCTTTGCTTGAGCGCCCGCACCTCCGCGGGCTCGTGCTCGAACACCTCGAACAGCTCGACCCCCTCGAGGCGGCCGCGCAGCCGCACCCGGCCCAGGAAGCGGTGCTCGAAGCGCGAGGGGTTGCTGACTTGCTCGAGCATGGGCCCCGAGACGATCACGCCCGCGCCGAACGACTTGGTCAGCCCCTCCAGGCGGGAGCTGATGTTCACCGCGTCGGAGATCACGGTGCCCTCGAGGCGCTCGGCCTCGCCGATCGTGCCGAGCATCACCTTGCCTGCGTGCAGCCCGATGCCGATGGAGATGGGCTCCTGACCGGCCTCGCCGCGGGCGGCGTTGAAGGCCTGCACGAAGCGCTGCATGGCGACGGCGGCGTGCAGCGCATCCGCCGGCTCCGACGGGAACAGCGCCATCACGGCGTCGCCGATGTACTTGTCGATGAAGCCACGGTGCTGCCGGATCACCGGCCCCACGCCGCCCAGGTAGCTGTTCAGGAACGCGAAGTTCTCCTCGGGCGTCATGCGCTCCGACAAGGACGTGAACGCCCGGATGTCGCAGAACAACACCGCCAGCTCCCGCTCCACCGAGTCGCCGAGCCCCACCTGCAGGAGGTTCTCCTGGCCCAGCAGCTCCAGGAACTCAGTGGGCACGAAGCGCGCGAACGCCGTGGCCATCTCCTTCTGGTGGTCGTAGAGGCGGGCGTTCTCCAGGGAGATCGCGATCTGCGAGGTCAGCAGCCCGATGGTCTCGAGGCGCCGCACGGTGAACGCGCCGGTCTGCAGGTTGTTCTCGAGGTACAGCACGCCGACCAGGTTCCCGTGGTGCACGACCGGTGCGCAGAGCACCGAGCGGGGCTGGTGCTGGGCGACGTAGGGATCTGCGGCGTAGTCCGACGACCCCCGGGCGTCGTGCAGGACCTGGCTCTCCCCGGTCCGCTCGACGTAGGCGATCAGGGACGCCGGCAGCGCACCGGGGTCGACCGCCGTGCGCTGCAGGACGTCGAAGCCGCCCCCTGCTGAGGGGCCCGATGCCTGGACCCGGAGCTCACCGTCGGACCGGAGCAGGAGCGTCGCCCGCTGGGCGCCAGCGTTCTCCAGCACGATCTGCATCATCAGGCTCAGCAGCCGGTCCATCTCGATCTCGCCCGACATGGCCTGCATCGCCTTGACGACGGTGTGGAAGTCCAGGGCGGCGGCCGTGGTGGTCGAGGAGCCGACGGATGGCAGCGAGGCCATGGACGCCATGGAGCTGTGGTCGATGCGACGGGCCTCGGGGTACTCCTCCTCGAGCTGATCGACCTTGGCCGTGGCGCCCCAGCGGCTGTAGGCGTGGACCGCGTCCATCAAGTAGAAGCGGGCCAGCCGGGTGCGCCCGCCCTCGGCGTGGAAGCGGCCGGCGCGCTCGCAGGCGATGGCCTCGTCCTGGGGGAAGCCGTGGGTGCGGGCGCCCTCGATGGCCTCGTCGTAGAAGCGCAGCGCGGCCTCGCCGTCGCCCCGCACCCGAGCCAGCTCGGCGTCGAGCAGCGCCACCCGGTGGGTGAAGGTCGTGGGCGAGTTGGCCGCCCACTTGCGCATCTGCTTGACGCACTTGCGGGCCTGCCGCATGCGCTTGCCGCGCTCGCTGGAGGGCAGGCGGTGGCTGTTCGAGAGCACGTTGAGCGCGTGGTACTGGGGGTATTCCGAGGAGAAGGCGAGACCCGGGCTGCTGTCGGCCACGGCCAGCGCGCCGTCGGCGTGCTCCAGCGCCTGCTCCCAGTGACCGAAGAGCCAGCAGGCCTTCATCTTCATGGTGTGGTGCAAGCACAGCGGGATCTTCATCACGATCTCGTTGAGCGTGGTGACGAAGTCGGACTCGTCGAAGCCGGGCCCGCTGAAGCTGTCGGTGGAGTCCGTCTCACCCTGGAGCAGCAGGACCATGCGCTGGTGGATCACGAAGGTGCGCGACGCGTCGAAGTCCAGGGTCCGGGTCTGGAACTCCAGGTACCGGCCGGCCTCGCGGTAGACGTCGTCGAGGGGCTCACCGGCGCCGACCATGCAGTACAGCAGCGCGTTGGTGCAGTAGCCGGTGTAGAGCATGTCGCCGGAGACGCGGCCCTCCTTGTAGCCGGTCTTGATCAGCCCGTAGACGTCCCGGATCGGGTGGCGCCAGTGCCCGATCAGCCCGCCGCGGATGAGCCCCAGCTTGGCCACGAGGTCCCGGTTGCCGTAGCGCTCGTTGAGCCGCCCAGCGAGGTCTGCGAAGGCCTGCCCCGACTCGTAGTCGCCCAGCACGGACCCCGCGACCATCCCGTAGATGGCGAAGGCGTAGG